>DAMG01000035.1 GCA_002497025.1 Euryarchaeota archaeon UBA126 | reverse complement strand
GAAAGATTGGTGATTTCTTCGTTCATCTCATCTCTAGCATAATGGATTAGCCCCTCCCAAGCGCTACGATGTTCGGAAATTGTAGCTCTAGTCTTCTTTTCGAATTTCGATGTCCATGACGGTTCCCATGGATTACGACCTAAGGTAGCGGCTATATCGTGTACAATACGTGCACGTAGAGCCAGCGGACCAGTTATTTCGATTTGATTAACAAAACATCTTGCCACCAATCCGAACCCCCAATATGAGTCGGATAGCACAACCATCGAAACATCACCCGATGAGGTTGAGAATCTCCATCTCTGCTCATCGTAACCCGGTTTAGATTCGAAAAATGGAGGGTCAGCGGGGCCAAGAGAGCGGAGAGCCGCCCTAGCAACATCTCCAAGGTATACCGTTGAGTTGCCCTTGATTCCCGCTGGACGAAGCCTTCCTTCGATGTC
This sequence comes from Euryarchaeota archaeon UBA126, assembly GCA_002497025.1. Taxonomy (GTDB): domain Archaea; phylum Thermoplasmatota; class Poseidoniia; order Poseidoniales; family Thalassarchaeaceae; genus MGIIb-O1. The sequence goes on along the minus strand of DAMG01000035.1, from coordinate 33,993 downwards.
GATTGACATCTGAGGTTGTCCTTCTCGTACCTGAGCCCATAGGGTGGTTTTGTTTGGGTCGAGGCCGATTGTTGCGCCCACTACCGACTCGGCCTGGTCACCCATGATGAATGCTGAACTGACTTCGCGTTGAACGTTGCGTGCAGACGAGAATGCTCAAGTTCCGTCTGTTTGAACAGTACTCTGTGCCGCGACGCAAGTATGGAAGGCTTACCAAAGTCGTAGAGCTTCCACCAAAGGATAACTGTTCACGTTGCCGTGCAGGAAAGTATTGCCCTCTTCCCGGCCATTCGGGGAACACAGTACAACCTGAACGTGAATGGCAGGGTCCAGAAGTTGTCGATAAGCGACAAAACAAGAAGAATCCCGCAAAGAAATGAATCGGCTAATCTTGTTGAATCGCTGTTGCTGGGACCATCAGATATTCGCTTTCCAATTCATCTTCAACTTTGGAATCGATTTCGAATTCCTCCAATTCTGGCAAGCGCTGAGCCCTGTGGTAAATCTCTCTCAGGGTCTGGTCACTAATCTCTAGATATACTCTGGTTGTTGCAATACTTGCGTGCCCTAATAATCTCTGAATTGTAACTAAATCTGCACCGCGCTCGAGCAATCCCGTGGCAAATGTGTGTCTCAATGTGTGAGGAGATAGTCGAGCACGAGGAATTTCAGCCTCGTCTGCCAATCTATCAATTAATTTCTGAATAGACCTCGGATTGATTCTGTTTCCTCTACTAGAAAGGAATAGAGCTCTTTCTGAGTCTTCATTTTCTAGCATCTTAGAGCGCATTGTTCTAATCGGATTCCACGCTTCAATTGCCTCGGTAGTTTTCTTGGTAAACAGTACAGTCCGATCCTTTTCTCCCTTACCACCGATTACTAGTGCAGATAGGTCATCATGATCGACATCGTCGATGTCTAAATTACATAATTCAGAGATTCGTAACCCAGTTTCCAACATTGTGGTGACTATTGGATGGGCTAATGGATCTTCCATTCTAAGCGCTGCAGAACGAACCTTCAGTACTTCTGAACGACCTAATGGTCGTGGAAGAGGTCGGCGACGTGCCGGTCTTTGTACCCACTCGGGAACAGTATATCCAAGCCACTTGAGGAGGTGAGAGACAGCCGCAATTCTGGCGTTTATTGTAGCAGGACGCAACTCTCCCAGGCTATTCAACCAAGCATCCATCCGTCCGGTAGATGGATCAGAGCGCTCATGGTAAACTCTCACCGGAATAATCTGGGCTTGTTCCCAAGATAGATCATCTTCACCCGGCAAAACAGTTGTCGAGAAATCACGCGCAGCCACTGTGTATGCACGAATTGTGTGCTTTGATTTCTTTTCTGTGCGCAACTGACCCGCCCAACATTCAAACCAAGGTAGGGTCGCTAATCGCATTAGTCTAGTAGGTAGAGCATTTACCACGCTGGCTTGACTAATTGTAGAGGAAGTTTCGAACCGCCCCTGCGTAACCTCTCGGCTAGCAATTCCTCTATCTTCGCCTTCCATATCTTGGTCCCTCGCCTATTTCCGTCGCGAACGACGGGTGCATCCCTGCCCATATGGGCGAGCCTAAGTGTGTCTATCCAAACTTGAATGCTTCTGATGTTGAGAGCCAAATGGCTGGGTTTTTTCAGTAGTAAGAAAAAAGCCGTTTGAAGAGTTTAATCATTAATCACTGAAGACTCATCAGAAGATGAATTTGTCAATTCTTCTTCTTCCTTGTTCTGTCTTTCAACCGCTTCTAAACGCTTGTTGAGATGTTCAGCAACCGCTCCAGCGACATTTACTCTAGATGCCCCCTCGATACCTTCGAGGCCGGGACTGGAGTTGACTTCCAGTACGAGTGGACCGTTGGCTGATTCTAATAGGTCTACACCTGCAATATCCATGCCTAGGATATTTGCCGCTGAAAGCGCTACTGAGACAAATTCCTCATTCAACTGAACTCGTTCTACACTTCCTCCTAGGTGGAAGTTAGATCTAAACTCACTTCCAGATGCTCGACGACGCATAGCAGCTGCGACCTTACCTCCAACAACAAGAACTCGGATGTCTTTACCATGAGATTCCTCAATATATGTCTGAACTAGTGGTTTCATTCCTCTCTCCAGCATTTGGCTGACCAGTTGTCTTACTTGCGGATAGTTTCTAGCAAGGAATACACCAGAACCTTGGGTCCCCTCGGTCGCCTTTACCACACAAGGAACCCCCCCCACTCGTGCCAGTGCACTGTCTATATCGGTTGTAGAAGCTACGTGAGCTGTGACTGGAATAGGAACTCCTGCGTCTGCCATGACTTGGCTAGCTAGTAGTTTGTCTCGACTCTGTTCAATCGAAACTGACTGATTCAGAACAATTACTCCCATTTGCTCGAATTGACGAACAATCGCTACACCTCGTCTAGTAATCGAGTATCCAATTCTAGGAATGACCGCTTCACATTCGATAGGCCATCCTCGATGAAAAATACGACCTCCCTTTTCATCAACCACTACCGTAAGCGATAATGGGTCAATGATTCGAACCGCCCATCCTGCCTTCTGGGCTTCCTCTGCGAGACGGCGGGTTGAGTACAACCTTGGACCACGCGAGAGGATGACTAGGCGTGGGTACATATTCCGCGCCCACAACCGCCCCTTCTTGAGTCTGACGGATGTAAAATGGGATGAGAGTATTCTCGTTCTCTCCTTCTAATGGCTAAATTTGCTAAAATTCAGGTATTCTGGCGACCACTCGCACACGCACGTATGCACGTTCCGCGGAGCGGAACGCCGAAGGGGTTGAAAGCCCCAGTGTGCGACTACCGAGAGTAAGTCGAACAGGAGGGAGGGGGCTGGATCGTGATTCACTATCATCAATGAAGGTCTCAGAACTACGCACTTTGTGCAAAGAAAAGGGGCTACTAATCTCCGGAAAGAAGGAGGAATTGATATCTCGTTTACTAGGTGAAAAGGTCTCAGAAAAGTCTCCTGAAACAAAAGTCACTACGTCGAGTTCAGAACAAGATAAGGACGATGCAATAGATCGTCTTCTTTCTCGTATAGAGTCTGGTGGTGGTGGAGAACCATTGGATGAACTGGTAGAACCCGAACCGGTAGAGGTACTCGAAGCGGAAGTCATGGAGGCCGACATAGTCGAGACCGAAATTGAATCAGATGCCGAGGATGAACTAGAGTTAGTACTAGACAGTGAAGAGGAAGAAATAACTCCAGTAATCAAGCAACCTGAGATAATACTTGAGGAAGAGGAAGAAGATGCTTGGACTGGTGGTGTAATATCTGATGAAATTGAACCGGTATTAGTTGCCGATGAACTCAATTCAGATGCAGAAGAAGCCTCGATTACAATAACAATACCTAGTCTATCATCAATTGAATTCTCACCGAAAGTTATCGCTGCGATTACCATCTCAGCCCTAATTCTTGGAGCGATAGCATTCGCCTTCTTTATGCAACAAGATTCCTCATTCCAAGCAAAAACTCTCCACTATGGTGATAGTATGGAATTCGACATTCTGAGTTCCAGTATTGAAGTTGAGGGTGACGACATGGTTGCAATATTCCGAGATGCTGCTTCTGGCCCTCTCGATGATGCCTGCGGAGAACTATCTGCAAACATCGTTTCAGGAACTGGCAGTATTAGTATCCGAAATGGAGACCCTGCGGAGATTATACACCCTTCAGATAAGCAATATAGCGGCGCAGTAAACGCATTAGATGCATTTGGAAGGACACATTTGACCGCTGAGAAAGTAATCGAACATGAGATGAATATAGACTTGAGTGGTAAGACTTGGCGAGATGAAGGAGAATGTGGAACACTAGGTTGGATTTTGAATGATAATAACTTGGATATGACAACAAGAACTTGGACCGATATCGGAGATAAGCAGTTGATTAGAACAAGTACAGATTTGACGATTTTGGATTCAGAAAATCAAGCCACAAACCTAGAAGCCACAACCTTCGGTCTTGATTCAATTTCAGGATTAGGGGTAGTATCTTCCTATGTTTTCTTACCACTTACTCCCCTAGATTTGTACGAATTCTTTGGAGACGAATCTTTGACTTCAGGCACTACATCTGAGGCAGGTTCAGAATGGTCTTGGACAGTAGGTAATGAAGTCAATGATAATGACCACGGTTTGGTTTATCCAATTTCTATGTCACATCCGGAATTTGATGCTTGTAACGGCCGTATTACAATCGACTTGTTGGTCAAGAGTGGTGTCTCATGGCCGGTGCAACAAGATGCAAATATTGTAATTGATAAGAATCAGAAATCAAGTGATTGTGGATTGATTGAAACTTCGCTTTCAGACGCCGCAATCCCGGATGGAAGGATTACAATTTCATTCTCTATGAGAGCCATCAAAGGAGGGATCAACTCAGGTTCAACGGCAATTGAATGGTTGGTAGATTACACCAGCAAACCGGGTCCTGGTGAAGATCGGCCTGGGACTAGTGCCCAGAGATCTTGGGGTGTTGCTATGCCTGATGAAAGCACGATTCGCTCTTGGGATCTCGAGTCAGCCTTGGAATGTACACTCGCAAACTATTCCACAAGCGGCGTTGCTACTGCAATTGAACAGGGTGGATATATTTGGAGAGCATCGACCATGGATGTCGACTCAAAAGTTCAATGGAATATGTCTTGGGTGACCGAAGAGGAAAGAGCTGGTTGGACAGTTGTTGAGGAAGATAATGGAGGCTGTTCATTAGTTGACGATGACAATATGGACGACGGAACGGTTCAATGGAATCGTAACGCTATACCTGATACATTAACTATGAATTCATTAGAATCTAGATTACTCTCATCTTCAAGATATCCAGGATTGAATATGCACATCAATGATGGAAGTGGAGGATGGGATGATGACGTCGAATATGGTTACAGACTGTCTGTAACTCAAGATAATGAGATATTCGACGTAATTCCAATCAGTCTGGGAGAAGGTGCAGTCAGTGTCCATGTAGAGAAATCTTGGACGGATGGTAATAACAGAAATCACGATGTTGTTTGTATTATGGACGCCGAGAACGCTAGACTTCTCGGATGGTATCATTTCTGGGCACCTCCTAACTGATTCGGCGTCTTGGATTAAGTTCGCTAAAGGCATCTATGTGGTCTTTCAGTGTCGGCATATTGAACAGCCTTCCGAGCGCCGAAGGCGCTCGTATGTCCGTCGATAGAGGCGTAGAAGATCTGCCCGAGGCAGGCTCAGCACCGCTGATTATCGACGCTGAATTCACAGAAGTCGAAGACAAAGGTATGCCGACTTTAGACGCCGTTGATGAGATTAGTATTGCTCGAGCAAGAACCCCGCTTGAGTTGCCCCAATCAGGACCAACTCCAGTGGGTAGAGCTAGGGTTGTTACAATCATCAATCAGAAAGGAGGAGTTGGCAAAACAACTAGTGTAATCAATATCGCCGCGCAATTGGCTCTACGTGGACACAAGATATTGGTCGTAGACGCAGATTCTCAGGGGAATTGCGCAACGGGACTCGGAGTAAACAAGAGTAGAGTCAAGACCACTACTCGAGACTTAATCCTCAATCCGGAAAGTGCGGTGGAAAGCCGCCATGCAACCGCTGTTGATGGCGTCCACATAATAGTAGGAGATCGCACACTCGTTGGCTTAGAACAAGAGATGTTACGACAACTTGGTAGAGAGCGAAGATTGACTGAGGCACTAACTCCACTTTTACCACATTACGATGTGGTGATTATTGACACCCCGCCATCATTGGGATTGGTGACAATCAATGCACTGGTCGCAAGTGATGGAATAATAATTCCAGTTCAGACAGAGTATTTTGCTCTAGAAGGCTTAGCCATGTTGGCAGGTACAATTAGAGAGGTTAGAGGACTTCTAAATCCAAGATTAGGAGTTGATGGTGTCATGCTTACTATGCATGCCCCGACTTTACTCAATGAACAGGTTGCAAGTGAGGTAAAGGAGGCATTCCCAGAGTTACTAATCGAGCCTGCTATTCGACGTAATATCAAGTTGGCAGAAGCACCTAGTCATGGCATACCAATCCATCTTCATGACCCAAATAGTAACGGCGGTCAAGACTACCAGAAAGTCTCCAGTGTGCTTGAATCACGTTGGGGGCTATGAGTATGTCTGAACCAGTCGATACTCCTCATGCAGCTGTGCTGTGGATGATTTTTGGAAGTCTTTGCTTTGGTACGATGAATGCCTTGGTCAAGTACACAAGTGGGCTGGATGGTGTCGATGTTTGGATGGTCATCTTAATTCGTTCAGCCGTCATAGCATTCGCAGTCTCAGGCTTTGCTGTAAGCCGGGGAATATCGTTGAAGATGAACGATCCTAAGACCATGTTTCTACGCTGCGCAGTTGGTCTTACTGCAATGATTCTCTACTTCTCTGCTCTAGCTAAGATTCCAATTGGTCAAGCGGTAACTCTGCAGTACACCGCCCCTATTTTCGTCGCACTGCTCTCAGGTCGAATTATTGCCGAGAAGGTACAACCCCCTGTGATTGGTTTGGTAATTACCGCCTTTGCAGGTATTGTTCTTATCGTCTCTCCAAATTTAGGGTCAGTTGAGCCGAATGCTCTACTCGCACTAGGTTCGGGATTTTTCGCTGCCTTGGCTTACATTTACGTACGTGAACTAAGAAAGACAGATTCGGCTACTTCTGTGGTTTTCTGGTTCGCTGCATTTTCGGTGGCTGGTTCACTCGTTCAAGCTGCACCGCATGTATCCAGTCTCGACACTCACACGCTGGCAGCTTTGATTGGAGTTGGAATTGGAGCAGGCGGAGGTCAGGTTGGCATAACTATGGCTTATCACAGAGCCAACGCTGCCTGGGTAAGTGCCTTCTCTTATCTTACTGTAATCGTCGCGACATTCTACGGCTTCGTGCTATTCGAAGAGGCGCTCAGTATTGCTGATTGGGCTGGTGGAATACTGATTGTTGGTTCGGGAATTGCTTTGGTTTTCTTGGCACCGCCAGCACAGCCATTGGATAAGGTCAGTCAGCCTTAAATGCAGACTCCGTACCTCAATGAATGATGGAAATCACAGTGATTTGGGTTGTTTTCTTTGGTCTTGGGGCCGGCTTAGGTTATCCGATAATGGTTTATTCAAAGAATCGAGGCCTGATTCCTTGGGTTTTAATCCCTCTGATTGGTTATTCGATTCCATTATTCACAATAGGCCCGCACCCGATTGTTTTGGGACTATACCTACCCCTAGCTGGCTACCTGCTATACGTTGGTCAGATGGTGATTCGTAACCCGAGTGCAATCAATGAGTTCTGGCTAGAATTTGGGACGAAAAATGAATAATTTCTCCTGACAAAATTTCTTCATTGTTATTCTCCCGGCCAACTAATGTATGGAAGAGAGATTCGCTGATAACCTTCCTTGGCCATATCACCTTATTCCTGTTCTAACAGGACTGATTGGGCTCCTGATCGGTAGTTATCTAATCGAGCCGTACGGAGCATTAGCGAAGACCACTTTTCCGGCAATATGCCTGATAATTGGTGGCTTTGGTGGCTTGATCATATTGGGTAACATATCCGACAAAAAATGTGGTAAGAAATAACTGAATATCGATTTATGCCAAATCAATTTATTGATGGTATTTCCATCATCCAAATATCAAAATTTCCAGATCTATCAGAGTGGAAAGCGATATAATTTCCATCAGCAGACCATGTAGGATGAGCATCAATAACCATATTCTGCATGGTCAATCTCTTTGTTTCACCATCCACCAATGAAAGTATGTGTAGATTTGAGCTAGTAGAAGTTTGCTTGTTATAGACAATGTAGTCGCCACTGGGATGCCATGCAGGGTAGCCGTTTTGGTTTTCATCAAATGTAAGTTGAGTCTCATTAAGGCCGTCTGAAGTTATCATCCAGAGATGATTAATTCCTGATTTATCACTTTCATAAACAATGTACTGACCATCGAAAGACCAACGTCCACAATGCTCTCTTGCATCACTTCCGAAAACTTTCACAGCGGACCCTATGGGATACCCAGATTCATTAACGGATATTTTCCATAGGTCCATCGTTCCGTCTCTATCTGAATAGAAAATAACCTCTGAACCATCGGGGCTCCATCGTCCAGAATCATCGAAAGATGAACTATATGTTAATCTGTAAGTTTCTCCTGTTGATATATTTGCAGTGAAAATTTCCATTCTAGAAATTCCTTCTTCGTCAATAACTCTTGAATTGAATACCACATGTTTTCCATTGGGTGACGGCCCAGGATATCCATGATAATCTTGTTGAGTAGGTATTTTTTGTGGGATTGTAATACCGGGATTTAGATGGTATATTTCATACATTCTTGCTTCAAGTCCCCTACTTGATTTGAACAGTAATTCTCCGTCGAAATTGAACTCTGGTTGAATATCTTCTGAGGACCAGAATGTCATTTGTTGGGGGAAGAGGGCTGTTACATTTACTTCTGTTAGCGTAATATTCTGATGAATTAACTGAATATGTAAATCGAGGGGTGAGCCTCTTTCGTCAGAAAAGTCCGATGTATCGATGTTGAAATATTTCCGAATACCTAATTCTTCATCAGAAAAATGATTACCATTTATCCAAACCTCAATTTCTTCAGAAAAAGTCATTTCAGATTTAATTGAAATTTCAATTTGACCCTCTACCCAATCGTTTTCATTTAGAGAAATAATTTCCAATTGAACTGTATCATTATCATTGCTAGTACATCCTGCAAGAAAAGAAGATAGGAAAATGACGATGATAATGATTGATTTTAGTTGTCTCATGAATATTCACTTCCACCCATTTACTCAAAAAATTCCGAAATGTCCTCTAGAGGTTTACGATTTAGATCAGGCACCTGTGCATCATCTGCAGGATATCCTACCGGCATCAACAGCATCGCATGCTCGTGCTCGGGACGTTTCAAGATATCACGCAAGAATCCCATTGGAGAAGGGGTATGAGTTAGTGTTACCAATCCCATGTTCTGAACTGCAGCGACGAATAATCCAGCAGAGATTCCACAGGATTCTTGTGAATAGTAAGTTGGACCCCATTCCCCATTATCTCGTAGTCGCTTATTTTGTCTAAACAGGACGATTACCCAGGGAGCATCAGTGATGTGTTCTTTGACAGCGTCGGTTCCCAAGGGAGAGAGAACTTCTGCCCATGCTTCCGGCATTCGTTCAGAGTATGTTTTCCTCTCTTCCTCTTCGGCGGCATTGCGAATTTTCTGCTTCAGTTCTAGATTAGAAATCGCTACAAATGTCCAAGGTTGTAAATGAGCTCCGGAGGGTGCTGTTCCCGCAGTTTTGATTGCAGCCTCAATTAGTGATCTCGGCACATTACGTGTTGAGAAATGGCGCGTAGTGCGTCGTTTATTCATTTCTTTATAGAATGATGCTGCTCGTGAATTCATTTCCTCTGGAGCCAATTCCTCGAAGACCAAATCGATGAATCCCGACTGATCATTGGCCTTTGCCATAGTAATCTCTCAGTCACGTCGAGCCATCAAGGCTGCCATAGCCAACCCTGCCACAGTTGCGGGGGCTACAAAACCGGGGAGGAATCCACTACCCTCTTCCTGACAATCGGTGGAAGGACCGCCCCAGGTACCGTTATCAAACCAACAATCTGACCAAACTTTCCATCCAAATCCAGAATCAGGAATGATCTCTGTACTGTCATCACTTCGGGTTATGTCGAAGCGCCAATTGGCGTATGTTGCGTAATCGTCAATGAGTACGGATCCAGTAAAGGTAAGTCCGTCTCCAGAATCAACTAACTCAGTCCTTTGCGGCGGCCAGCAAATACCTGTGTTTATGCAGACTTGTGTAATCCATTCGATTTTGCTAATGTTGTTTCCTTCATCAAGCATAACAGAGATTTCGAATTCGGTATTTTCCCTTACCACATCTGCATAACTTAGCGATGCGATTCCGGTTCCTTCAGTTGATGTGGAGTCGTTAACACCGCCTTGGCCAGCACCACTGACTGAAAGGGCGAGCATCGCTACCATTAGCAAGGCCAGGAACTGTCGCACAAAACAACGGGGCGGTGGTTATCTTTCAACCTCTTGTAGTAATCACGACTCAAGATTCCAGAGATCATCTCCAATCCAATGTAGCGTATTGATTGCCTTACCCTTGCTCATAGCTACCATTTCTTCACCATCTACCATGGCGATTCCCAAGGCCAAGGGTTTGCCATGTTCCTCATCGCGAACCCAAACTAAGTCTCCCGCTGTAACCGCTGGGTCAGCCATCTGAACGCCTGCACCCATACAATCCGCGCCATTCATCAGAAATGGAATAGCACCGTGATCGACTGCTGCCCAGCGACCATCTGGTTGCCAAGCGAGAATTCCTCGAAGGGTTGGAAACCACTTCTTCCCATCATCTGTCTCGACCTGCATTGCTAATGCTGACTTATCGACTAAAATCAAATCGCGATTATCGAAATTCGCCTTTTCCAAGAAAGCCGATTTAATGTCGATATCTAAAGCAATTCTTGCTGACAATTCAGCCACAATATCTCTAATTTGCTTGAATCGTACTGGAGTTCTGCGGCGTAATCTCTTGTCGCTCACGTGGGCTTGGCGTAAACCACGCCCAATGAACCTCGCGGAGCGATACTTGAGAATATCTTGAAGCGGGCAGGCTGCGGCGACGAATCATGCTGGTTGTCTGCTTTGACCTCGAAGGGGTGCTAATGCCAGAGGTTTGGATTAACGTCGCTGAAAAGACGGGAATCGAGGAACTTCGGAGGACAACGAGGGACGAACCGGATTATGACAAATTGATGCGATACCGACTCGATATCCTTGATGAGCATGGAATCACAATCGACGATATTCAACAAGTGATTACAACCATGGATCCTTTGCCGGGTGCTAAGGAGTTCCTCGACGAAGTCCGTGCGCGATGGCAAGTATTGATTCTCTCAGATACATTCTACCAATTCGGTGAACCTATGATGGTAAAATTAGGTCATCCAACTCTATATTGTCATGATTTAGAAATAGACTCAAAGAGCCGAATGATTACCGGTTGGAATATTCGCTTAGAAGATCAGAAGCGGGTTACAGTGGAAGGACTACGTGCAATGAATTTCAACACCTTAGCAGTCGGTGATTCCTACAATGATACCAACATGCTAGCAGAAGCACATGCAGGCATATTATTCCGTCCACCTCAGAATGTAATTGATGAATTTCCTCAATTTCCAATCGTAGAGGATTACACCGCGCTTATGGCCGAAATCGAAGCGGCAGCGGCGGATTTAGGCGAGTGAATTACTCTGTACGACCCGTAGGGTCGCACCAGAAAGAATCACGATTTCCTCCGCTCCATTGAAATAAGGGTGGTCGGTCGGCGAGGCGCATGGCACAATGGCATGGTATCTCTCGACGCAAGTCGACCGGCGGACGCTTGAAGCGACCAAACCGCTATCGAGGCAAGCGCCGAAAGGAAATTTCTAGCGAGAAGCAATATGCTTTCATCGGGGAAGAAGATGAGACGAAGGTGTACAGAAAGCACGCTGGTTCAACCACAGTTCGAGTCATGCAAGCAACCTCGGTCAACGTCAATGATCCAAAGACTGGCAAGACTACTCGTTCGAAGATTACCAGCGTTCTAGAAAACGACGCTGACCCTAACTTCGTTCGTCGAAATATAATCACTAAGGGAGCCATCGCTCAGACAGAGGCCGGTAAGGTACGAATCACCTCCCGACCTGGTATGGATGGCGTTGTCTCAGGCGTACTTCTGGAAGACTGAGGCTCACGAAGCCCTCAAGTCGCACCATTTACCCGAGTGGAGTGGTAGTCGTGTCTTCGCGCAAGGATGAGATGTGGGTTTGGACGGGATATTTCGACTCCCGATTAACCCGTTCTGAGGGCCGTCGAGTTCCAAAAGAAGCAGCAATTTCTACTCCTACTTTGGAAGCGGTTGCCTGGGCCGCGCGCGCTGCTGGAATAACCCGTATGCGAAGAAAGCCAGAGTCGAGTCACCCGTCACGTCCGTTTACTCAAGAGGGGAGATTAGAGATTTCAACAAAGGACGCGCTAAGTTCCACAGGTGCGGAATCCAAAGAAGGAGTCTTACAATCGATTGGACTTCGCCTTAGGTCACAAATGAAAGAGGCGAAGTCAGCTGAATCCCAAAGTGCAGCAAAAGGACCTGCTAAGGGCAACCGTCAACAGCGAGCACAGAGAAAATCATTCAAGAAAAAGGGTGGCCAGAGAAAGAAGAAATTCGGCCGGAAGTGATCGACTGTTTTCCATAGAAGTCGCAATTCCCGATGTAGAGACATACCTGCGTTTACGAGAGAATGCAGGAATGAGGCCAAGAACGATTAGTGGAGCCACGAAAGGACTTGGCTCAGAATTATTCTCAGTTCTACTCCGGCATAACGAGTCGAATGAGATTGTTGGCATGGGTAGAGTTGTAGGAGATGGAGGAACTGTGTTTCACATCTGTGATATGGCAGTTGTGCAGGAATGGCAAGGTCAAGGAGGTGGTTCTATGATTATGGATTCACTAATGGATTACATCACCGGTGAAGCATCTGGATATTCTTACATCAATCTCATGGCTGATGTGGATGGGTTTTACGAAAGATGGGGTTTCAAACCTACGTCACCCAATTCAAGAGGAATGTATCTGAGACTTTCAGATTCATAATTATCAGAATGTGCCCGAGTGGCCGGTATTACCGACCACTCGGGTTACGTATTTCCGTTACTTTGCTAATTTGGTACTAACGATTACTCGTCATGCTTTGCAGCGTACCAGATCATCATACCGAATGCGGTTTTGTTGACCAAGTCAGCAATGTTGTACAGGATGTTCATGTCGTCGGTACCCATACCGTCGAAGAAACCATTACCCATCATGTATCCAAGAGGATAGATAGCCCATCCTACTGTTACAATCCACTTCATGGCATTGAATCCATATTGGACTCCTGCGCTTCCGCTTTCAGCAGCAGCACCGACTTCTCCACCATGTAGTTCGTAGAGAATCCATGCCCATCCGGCCATTCCGATTACGAACCAAATTTCAGTGCTTGAATCACCGAATACATCCCATGCTCCGGATTCACCGAAGTATCCTGCAACTAGCATTACAATAGATGCTCCTAGTAGTCTTTGGAACATGATTGCAGTACCTACTCCGATTGCAGCTAGAATTAGATAAAATTCTACAACCTGTAGTGGGACAGTGATTAACCAATCAATGTACCTGAGTACCAACGGGCTTTCGTTGGTGAGAACCCAGTGTTCGCGCATGTATGTGTAGTGGTACCATGCAACACCAGTTACTAGTGCAGCAACTGTCATCGATGTCTTCCACTTTTCAGGGACATTATTTCTTTCGACCAAAAAGAACACAGTTGATGCAAGCATCATGGCGGTTGCAATCCAAAAGCTGACTGCAACATAATCTGTGGCCTCGATGGTGACGGTTTCAGCAGCCACAGTCGGGAGGAACATTACAGCAAGTGCTATGCTCGACCCTATGGCTACTCTTCTCGTTCGTATGTTAGGCTTGGAATTATGTGACTCCATGCCTAAGCGCTGAGAAGAACTTGGATATAAATCCATGTTATGTTTCAGGAAATTATTCAGATTTCGCACATGATAATTTCCAAATGAAAATTATTGTTTTTTCAGGTGATTACAGCGCTATATATGCTACAGATTATCGGACCGGTTTATGAATGCTAAACCAGCACTTGCCGCTTTGCTAATGACCGCCATGTTGTTTGCCTCTCCCGCAGCTATCGCGGACCAGCGAACAGCTCAGGAAGATATCCCGTCGAATGCCGCCGGAACCGGAATCCACGACTCCTTGGTCGCAGCTCTAGACCGAGCAGATCTGATTGACACACTATCTGGAGATGGACCATTCACAGTGTTCGCCCCAACCGATGACGCGTTCACCGCTGCCGGTATCGATCTAGATTCCTTCAACACAGATGATGAAATCACGACACTGGTCGACATACTAACCTATCACGTGCTCGCGGGAGCTGTCAACTCGTCACAGGTTACTGATGGAATGGCAGCGACAATGCTCAACGGTGATGACGTAACTTTTTCCGTGACTGACGGTACTGTAATGATAGGCGACGCTACAGTCACTACAGCAGATGTAATGGCGTCCAATGGGATAATCCATGTCATCGATATGGTACTCATGCCGCCCTCTGATTTGGTGGATATACCCACTGTAGCTCAAGGAACTGGAATCCATGATTCGCTAGTAGCCGCAGTAGTTCAAGCAGAATTGTTGACTACTCTTCAGGGAGATGGTCCTTTCACAGTCTTTGCACCTACTGATGATGCATTTACAGCCGCTGGAATCGACTTGGCCGCTCTGAATAATGATGAAGGAAAGGCTACCCTAACTGACATTCTACTCTATCACGTAGTATCGGGCTCGGTCGCTTCATCCGCATTAGCTGATGGAATGATTGCAACTGCAGTGAACGGAGACGATCTGACATTCACAGTCGGTGAAGGAGTAATGGTAAACGATGCAAATGTCATTCTTGCTGATGTCGAAGCAAGTAACGGGATCGTACACGTTATTGACAAGGTTCTGATGCCCCCTGCCGATTTGGTAGATATTCCAACAGTCGCCCAGGGAACTGGAATTCACGAGTCCCTAGTCGCTGCGGTAATCCAAGCAAACCTATTGTCCACATTACAAGGAGAAGGTCCTTTCACAGTCTTCGCTCCTACCGATGATGCGTTCACCGCAGCAGGAATAGACCTGAATGCTCTGAACAGCGATGAGGGTTTGGCTACACTCTCAGACATTCTTCTGTACCACGTTGTATCAGGTGCAGTTCCATCCTCAGCAGTAACCGATGGTTTGGTTGCTGCAGCAGTAAATGGTGACGATCTGACATTCACAGTCGGTGAAGGAGTAATGGTAAATGACGCAAATGTCATACTAGCAGATGTCCAAGCAAGCAACGGAATAATTCATGTCATTGACAAGGTGCTAATGCCTCCAGTACCGGTAACGGAAGCTGATGGTGACGTATGCTACAACATGTATACTCACACAATCGCGGCTGGCGCGTCCTTCGATGAGTGCATGGCGTATGCTTACTACGAAAACTACGAGATGAATGGTCAGACATTCACTGGTTGTTACAATCTAGCAACTCACACCTTCACTATGGTAAGCCAAGCAGAATGTGAGGCTTACATGTGGACTCCAGCAGTAGATATTGCCATGACCGCCCAAGCTACAACAATCCACAATTCGTTAGTAGCCGCACTAGCTCAAGCAGGACTTGTGTCAACTCTACAGGGTGATGGTCCATTCACGGTTTTCGCGCCGACAGACGATGCATTTGCCGAGGCAGGAATCGATCTAACAGCCCTCGATAATGAAGAGGGCAAGGCGCTTCTAACAGATATTCTACTCTATCACGTAGTATCTGGTGCTGTTCCATCCTCCGCAGTAACCGATGGTTTGGCAGCTGCAGCAGTAAATGGCGACGACTTGACTTTCTCTGTTGGTGAAGGTGTAATGGTCAACGATGCCAATGTCATATTGGCTGACGTTCCAGCATCAAACGGCGTTATTCACGTCATCGACAAGGTCCTGATGCCTCCTGCTGATGCAGTTGATACATCCGAGTGTGACGAGATAATCGGAATAGACGATACAGGTTTGGCATATGATAAGCCATACGTGGAAGTCGATGTAGGAGCAACCGTATGTTGGATTTGGAATGACGAATCCATGGCCCACAATGTAGCACAGATTGCTAAGGAAGGCGATATTACTCGTTACATGGGTGGTGTATACAGTGGTGAATCAATGACAACTGTCGATTACAGATACACCTTCGATATCGATCAAACATTCAACTACATCTGTGAGCCACACGCTACCTCCGGAATGGCCGGACAAATCGTGGTCGGAGAAGGTTCCATCGTAGAGCCAGAAGAGGAGTCAAACAACACTCCTGGATTCTCTGCAGGAATCGCTGCATTGGCAGTAATCGGTGCATTGATGATAGCCGGTCGCAGACTACGCTGAATTTGATGTGAAAATATCAGGACTACGTAACCATGGGCTTGGGCAGTTCCGTATTCGTCTCGAAACTTCGAGATGATACGGCTGCTCAACCCAAACGATGGTTGTATCTTCTTTACGATCAATTAAATCTTGAATTAAATCCCTGGAAAGAAGAGCCTCCCGAATCAACGGGGATAATACTCATAGAATCTGTGTCTAAAGGAAAATCTAGACCCTATCACAAACAAAAGCTAGGGTTGATTTTAGCCAATATGAGATCCTTTGCACTTGAGACTCAAGAAAAAGGGCACCCAGTACGGTACATCAATACAAAATCCAGTTATTCAGAGGCATTAGAAAAATTGGAAATCCCTCTGATTCATTGTGTTAATCCAGCAGAACTAAGCACGCGAGAAGAATTGGAGCCATTATTAGTTTCTGGAAGATTGCAACAACATCCTCACACAGGTTGGTTAACTCCTAGGGAATGGTTCATTCAAGAACTGGGGTCGAACCCTCCATTTAGAATGGATAAATTCTACAGAAAGTTCAGGAAAGAAACTGGAATATTGATGGATGAAAAGACCCCAATTGGCGGAAAATACAGTTTCGATTCCGAAAATAGAATGCCTTGGAAAGGAGTGCCGATAGCACCAGAAGAACAAAACTTCGAACTTTTAGATACTGATTCGGAAGTTGAAGATTTAGTCAATGAAATATTCTATGATCACCCAGGGGAAATAGACCTAAGAAAGATTCCAACGAATCATGAACAAGCCTCGCAATCATTGATTTTTGCATTGAAACATCTACCTAATTTCGGACCTTTCGAGGATGCTATGTCCTCCAATAGCAAGGGCCTCTTTCACAGTAGATTAGCGGCATTGATTAACATTCACAGGATTATGCCGAAGAAATTGATGGAATCTGTGTTGTCGGTATCAGCTCCAATGAACAGCATAGAAGGATTCGTTCGGCAACTGATTTGGCGAGAGTATGTCAAACATGTCCATGATATCACAGATGGTTTCAGGTCGATTACAATGAATAAAACTACGACTGCAAGAAGAGATGCGATGTGGTACGGGGAATCAGATAGGCGAATTTCAACTAATCCTGAATCACATCCCAATCGTCTAAATCAAGTAAACAACTTACCCATGGCTTATTGGAACGGAGATTCGGGTTTGCACTGTTTAGACACGGTAGTGAATTCGGTGCTAGAAGACGGTTGGACACATCATATTCCTAGACTAATGGTTCTAGGTAATATTGCCTCTTTGTTGGACATTAACCCACGTCAACTAACTGATTGGTTCCATGCCGCATTCATTGATGCTTACGATTGGGTTGTTGAACCTAATGTGTTAGGAATGGGTACTTTCGCACTAGGAGAATCAATGATGACTAAGCCCTATGTCTCTGGAGCAGCCTACATCAATAGGATGAGTGATTATTGCGAGCAATGTCAGTTCAATCCAAAAAAGGATTGCCCAATTACAAACCTATACTGGGATTTCATTTCAAGGCACTCAAACGCCTTCAGAAGTAACCACAGGATGTCGATGCCATTACGTAACTCAGAGAGACGTGACGTCACAAAAAAAGACGAAGATGCAAAAGTGTTTCAGGACTGGTCTAGACGCTTGGGGTCCAACCAAAAGTGTCTCTAGTCCGTCCTTCTTGAATTGCTGTTAGAGCATCATAGAGTTGCTTCGTGATGGCACCGACTTCTCCATCACAATAGGTCGCGATACTACCGCCATGTTCAATTGAACCAATCGGGGAGATTACAGCAGCCGTACCAGCACAAAATGCTTCATCAGCATCCATTGCAAAATCGATGTCTACCTTAGTCTCGAGAACTTGGTAGCCTAGACTTCGAGCCAATTCGATAACCGAAAGTCGAGTAATTCCTGGAAGTATAGTTCCGGTTAACTCAGGAGTGTAGAGGACCTTATCCTTGATACAAAAGAAGTTGGCTGCACCAACTTCTTCGACATAGCGATGATTGACTGCATCAAGATAGATAATCTCAGCATATCCGTCAGCTTTTGCGTTCTTTGAAGGCATCATTCCCGGCGCATAGTTTCCAATTGCCTTTACGCCACCAGAGCCACCCGGTGCGGCTCTATGAAATTCGTCCGAGACCTTGAGTGAGATCGGATTCAATCCTCCTTTGAAGTAGGGTCCAACTGGAACCACGTACACCAAGAATGTGTATTCGGGTGCAGGAGCTACTCCAAGGATTGAGCCACTTCCAAAGACTAGAGGTCTGATGTATAATTCTCCTCGACCAGTAGGTGGTAGCCATCTGAGATTCTCCTGGACAACGAGGTGAACTGCATCGAGGAACATTTCTTCGGGTACAACTGGCATACCTAGTCGCTTACAACCATCTTGAGCACGCCTTGCATTCAATTCCGGACGGAATAGTAGAACTCTACCATCTTCGGATCTTCTAGCCTTCATTCCTTCGAATAACCCCTGTCCATAGTTGATTACTCCAGCAGCGGGTGATAGCGAGAGATCTTGAAAATCCTGCATAACCCCAGGCTCCCATTCCTCTCCTTGTTTGCAGGTTGCAATATACATCCTGTCAGTTTCAGTGAAGCTGAAAGTGAGGCTATCCCAATCAATGGAAGGTTCGCTGTCTGACTCGGTCTCCTCCATCATTGGCGCACCATCCGATATACAGGGGGACGACTCGGCTTTCAACAATTTCTAACAAATCATCTCAAACTGCGGTTCCAAGCCCTCACACAAGGGTTGATTGCTGACTCTATTTCCCTCTGAGCAGGGTATCGTAATGCGATGGGGTGGAGAGGTTTGTATCGTCTCCGGATCGTATCAAGCGGTGGCTTCGACACCGCCGCGCACAGTTGTCGAGTTATGGTGTCGTGCGCGAGAAGGCTATTCCGTAGTACTGCTAGTAGATGGCCTCAGTCCATTCCTAGAGATCGCTCCTTCCGGCAAAGCTGGCCGAGACCGAGATTTGAAAGACCATCTTGAAATCGTTCAGGAGATGGGTGAAGTTGTATCAATCACAGAACCGATTGACAAGTGGACTCCATATGGAGTAAAGCCACATTACCGAGTAGAAGTTGAACAGCCATACGTTGTTCCGAGGCTAAGAAAGCGACTCGAGTCTGAATGGGAAGTATCCAGCGCAGATATTCTATTTGTCCAACGCTTATTGTTGGATTTAGATCTGGGGCCCCATATCGCAAGTGTTGGAGAGGTTCTGTGGGCAGGCCCACGCGCACCTTCTGAGTTATGTAGTGAGTTTGATGGCAAGAGGGTCGAAGCCGCAGAGATGATTCGCGACTTCGGCGGCTCTGGATTATATCCGTGTGATATGGTGGTAGCCTGTAATGTCGCTGACCTATCTCGCACAGATCCATTCCCCACTCCATTCGTCACTCTTTCATTAGATCTGGAGACAAGTGTTCGACACAATACAATACTCTGTGCTGCGGTTGTAATTGCGAGAGGAAATTCTCGAACCGAGCATGAGTTCCGTGGTTCTGAAAAGGAGATTCTAGAAGGAATGACTAGGTTGGTTCGAGAAGAAGATCCGGATTTCATTACAGGATATAATATCGATAATTTCGATCTACCGAGAATAATTGAGCGCGCTGAGGAAAATGCAGGGCGCTCAAAATTCGAACAGGCTGCGTTGTGCGGCTGGGGTAGAGTTCCTGCGATTGAGAGTGAATCGAAGAGACTCAGCCCAGACCGAGCCACAAATCGAGTTTGGCGACTAACCGGTAGAATACCAATGGATGCTTGGTGGCAGGTTCGCCAAACCCTCCGTCCTGAGAGAGAATCTCTTCGCTTTGTAGCAAATATGCTTTGGCCGGAGTCAGAGGATAAACAGAAACTCGATATTGATGCAAGCAAAATGGACGAGGAATGGGCGGCTAGGCCCGATGAAGTCATGGAATATTGTGTCAGAGATACTCATCTACCTCTGGATATACTTGGTCACTTACAATCTGTAGAGCGTAAAGAAGCCCTAGCGGCGGTTGCAAACACTACGGTTGAGACCGCCGCGGCCGGCACGACCAGTCAATGGATTGACTCGCTTGTTATTCGCTTAGCAGACAGAGAAAATATTGCAGTTCCAATGACTAAATCCGGTCCACGCCGCCGCGACCAAATCGCCGGCGGATACGTTCACGAAGTTGAGCCAGGACTCCAATCATGGGTGGCAGTACTTGACTTCAAATCGATGTACCCGTCGATTATGATTTCACAAAATATTTGTTCGACAACTCTAGTTAGAGACGGAACCGAAGATGATACTCACAACGTATCTCCTACAACCTCGACAAGATATGTTTCTTCAGATGAGCGGCGAGGCTTAGTACCTCGTTTATTGAGCGATCTAATGGAACAGCGTGATTATCATAAATCCGAGTTGAAAAAGGCCCATGAAACTGGTGAAGAAGAAGTGGCTTTTCTTCATGATCAATTACAATATGCGGTGAAGATTCTAATGAATTCATTCTATGGCGTCTTCGCCTCTTCCTTCTACCGTTTCACTCATCCAGATTTAGGTGCAAGTATTACGGAATGGGCTCGACATAATATTCGTACCATAATCAATAATGTCGAGACCGATGGACACGATGTGGTATATTCCGACACAGACTCAATTTTTGTCAAGGCACCAGTTGAGTCTGATTCACCAATTAATCGTCCACCAGAGAATTCCTTGGTGCTTGAACATTGGAAAAATGCTAGGAAAGAGACCTTAGATTTCGGTAACTCACTGGCTGATAGATTTACCAAAGAAGGCGCAGAATTAGAATTTGAAACCGCCCTCTCAGCCTTCTTTTCTCATGGTGCAAAAAAACGCTATGTCGGGCGAGTAGTTTGGCCTCGAGAAGAGATGCTAATCAGAGGGTATGAGGTCCGCCGTACGGATTCATTTCGTCTGCTAACCAGCACGATGACCGAGATGTTCGAATTGATTCTATCTAACGAGGAATGGTCCGCGGTGGAGATGTCAAAATCGGTCATTGATGATATTAGGGCTAAACGTGTAGAAGCTGTTGATCTTGTAATCTCACGTTCATGCAAAGGAAGCCTGAGGAGAGATGGAACCGTAGATTTCCATAAGACATACAAGAACCCAGATTCACTACCTTACGTACGGGTGGCCAAACAAAGAATAGAGGCGGGTCTTGGATTCACACCTGGTATGAAGGTAGGTTGGATAGTTACCAACGCTAAAACCTCCCCGATGACAGTCCAAGCTTGGATGGTTGATGAGTTAGATGTCGAACCTCCCGAGTACGATCCAGAGTTCTATGCTAAACGATTGGCAACTGCACTAGGTAGAATTACAGAAGCCTTTGGATGGAACGAGAAAGAATTACTGCAAGGCACTAGACAACAAACACTCTTCGATTTCTAGTGATTACGGGAATCCGTAGGGTTGATGATGACCCCCTTCACACCCTTGACCATGAGAGGAGCGGGTGGATTGGCCCCGATGGTAGTATTACTAATGCTCAGTGCGGCTTTTGCGGGTTGTTTGGAAACCTTCAGTTTGAACGGTGCTCCAAGTGCCAAAATGAGTATTGATCCAGATGGTTCTGTGCGTGCAGGTGACTCGATTACCTTTAGCGCAGTAGGCTCTTCTGACCCAGACGCAGATGCTCTAACTTTCACTTGGGATTTCGGTGATGGAAACCTCGGTGACGGCTTGACAACAAGCCATTCTTATTCACAACCTGGAGATTATATGGTTACTCTAACCGTAAGTGATGGGAATTACGATACTTCGGTTAGTGACACAATTTCTGTAATTGACTCCTCAGCCAGAGAGCCGAAAGCCGAGATAACTACTGCAAAGGACGATGATTGTGATGGTGAAGATGCACCTGCTGGCTCCTTTGTACTTGTATGGGTGTGCGAAGATAAGGAAGAAAATGATCGAAGTATAACTGTCGAAACCACAGTCACACTAGATGGTTCTGAGTCTTGGGCGGGGTGTAATCCAGATAATTCAGATTGTTATGCTGAGGAATATCTAGTGTCTTGGGAATGGGATCTCGACTTAGATACAGACTCTGACGAAGATGGAAACCCAGAGAACGATGTCGATGCAACTGGAGAAACTGTTACTCTCGAGGATATGCCGGCCGGTTCATGGGACATCAAGTTGACAGTTACTGACAATAATGGCCTGACAGACTCTGACGAATCTACTCTTTACATCAACTACAGAGGGACTTGGTCTGACTTCGTCATCGATCGAAGATATCAGGATCCTGTAATCATGACTTGGGATTATCCTGTAACATACGATAAAGATGGACAGAATAAGATTCGTTACCTTAGGACCAAGCTAACCTACCCCGCTGAGGATGGGGACCAACCATTTGGTGGGGTTGATACTGAGAACAAACTAGACTTATTCATCTTCAATGAGACTGACGAAGAGGTCGCTAACACCACCGGTGTGGGTGATGATAACAGAAACGCCGGTGATTGTCAGTCGGATGACCGCTGTGTTTGGCTAGTAATTGGTGGGTCAACCGTAAGGGGATTTGAACCGGGTACGTGGTCTGTAGATCTACAGAATGAGAAAACACATAACACAGAGGTCAAGAGTTTGATGATTGAATTACAATATCGATGAACTGCGCCGAAGAAGCATACCTGTAATTCAATTCAATTGATGCCTCCCCTAGGGGGAGAGATTCAAATAGGCATCATTGGTCGGCGGGCCACACTTAGAGGTGGATATTATGAGCTCACAGTGGGAAGATAAAAGCAAGCCGCACCTTAACATCGTGTTTATTGGGCACGTAGATCATGGAAAGTCAACAACCGTAGGACGTTTACTACTAGACACTGGCCATATCGAAGAACACGTTATTGAGAAGAACGAAAAGTTAGCATCCGAGGCAGGAAAGGCAGGATTCGGTCTTGCTTATGTTATGGATGGTTTGAAGGAAGAGCGCGAGCGTGGTATTACTATCGACGTCGCACACAAGGAACTTTTCACTCCTAACTATTACTTCACAATCATCGATGCTCCTGGGCACCGCGATTTCGTAAAGAACATGATTACCGGAACCAGTCAGGCCGATGCAGCGGTTCTACTCTGTGCTGCTAACGACGGAGTCAACGCTCAGACACGAGAACACGCTTTCTTGGCTAAGGTTCTTGGAGTCAAGCAATTAATCGTCAACGTCAACAAGATGGACATCAGTGGTGTAGATTACTCAGAAGCAAAGTACAACGAAACCGTAACAGAAGTGGATCAACTCCTGAAGCTATCCGGATTCAATCCAGCCGATGTACCTAAGATTCCATGTTCTTCATTCAACGGAGAGAACCTCTTCAACAAGTCTGACAACATGCCTTGGTACAAGGGACCTACTCTATTCGAAGCAATTGATGGAATTCAAATGCCTCCAAAGCCATTAGATAGGCCACTTAGACTACCTGTACAGGATGTCTACAAGATTAGCGGAATTGGAACAGTTCCAGTCGGTAAGGTAGAGACTGGCGTTCTAGAAAGAGGCAAGACGGTTGTATTCAACCCAAGCCAAAAGTCTGCTGAAGTAAAGGACATCGAAATGCACCACACCAGCCACGCAAAGGCAGAGCCTGGTGATAACGTTGGATTCAACGTTCGTGGACTAGCAGCTAACGACATCCGAAGAGGAGACGTCGCAGGATATTCAGATAGCGAGCCAATGTTCGTACGTCACGATGAGACATTCGTTGGTCAGATTCAACTTATGGAGATTCCAAAGGCAATCGGCGCTGGATATACTCCTGTCTTCCACGCGCACACCGCTCAGGTAGCAGTTCGCTTCGTAGAACTTCTAGAGAACTCAAAGACAAAGGAAGCTAACCCACCGTTCCTCAAGACCGGTGACGCAGCACTGGTTCGATTTGCTCCAACAAAGCCAATGGCAATTGAGCAAATGGATACATTCCCAGAGTTGTCAAGATTCGCTATCCGTGACATGGGTAAGACCGTGGCTGCTGGCGTTTGCTTGAAGATTGACAAGAAGTGAATTGGTTACAAAGGCTGAGGACTCGGAGAGGGTACTATGGCCGTTATCACCAAAATCAAGTTGACTGGTGAAAACCACGAAGATGTTGACATGGTTTGTGGGCAGATTAAGGCAATTTGTGACGAGACAGGTGTCGATTTACGCGGTCCAATACCACTCCCAACTCGCAAATTGGTAGTTCCATGCCGTAAGAGTCCAGATGGTGAAGGCGCTGAAACATGGGATCACTGGGAAATGCGAATTCACAAGCGACTTCTGGAACTTGTGACATCCGCTGCCAAGGACGAGAAGGCATTACGACGAGTCCTTCGTCTAGACTATCCTGACTCGGTTACAATCGAGTTGTCTCTAAGGCACCTAGGCTGATTCCATCACTGGAATGCTTCGTCTTTTGCTAGACTACCCATTGGGTCCCAAGCTGGAAGTACGACTGGTTCAGTCATCATACCAGCCTTCATCTCATCAGAGAGATATTTGCTTGGACATGCAATTTCGAACATGTGTTCGTCATACCATGAGTCGTTCATCGTGTAGAATCCCTTACGGCCAGATTGTTCGGCTCCCCATGAATTTTCAACACGCCACCTTCGTGGCTTTCCATCTACTACATCAACACCGGTAAACAGCATAGCGTGAGTCATCATTGTCTGACTAAACCGAAGTCGATCGGCTTTATTCATCCCAAACTCTGCACCGTATAATGCTCCGAAATCGAATAACTTGGCGTCCCAGAGTCCACGCTTTCTGTGCATTTGCTTTCCTACATCACACCCCATCCAAACAGGTAATCCATCCTCCAATAGGCTCTGAGTGATGCCTTTCATCTCATCACTTGGAACATTTAGATAGACCACAGGTGGCCCTCCTGATACATTTTGTAAATAATCGACAGTGTAGGTTTGGTAGTAGTCGTTCCTTGGGTCGTTGACAATGCAAACATAGTCTTCCCAATCGATTTCGACGAATTCTTCAGCAAATTCTTGAGGAGTCATCATTCCCTTACGGTGCAACTTCCCATCTTTGTCCTCCCACTGCCAATCGAATTTTTCTGGTGGAGTCCCCAAGTGAATGCAAAGAATTCTCCAGATGTCAGCGAGCCGCGAATCTTTGTGTGCGCGAGCCTCAGCAGAACTACCACCTGAATCAAGAATCTCACGAATCTCACAGGCCCCTGTTCTGAGAATATCCTTTAGATTCGCATTCATATAACGAGTACTGGAAGAAGATTGAGACTCAGGATATGCAGATTTAGGAACTAGGCCGTGCTTTCTAATAAGATTCATCGCCATGTTCCATTGCCCGCCGTCGCCGATTGGGTCGCCAAGTAGGAAGCCGATTGTGCGATCGTCTACTGGACGTTCTGCGGTTTCAATAATCGCCTCATAGAAGTGGTTGGCTCGCTCGAATTTGTCCCAGAAGTGAATGTGTGCCTGACTGAATTCGAAATTTTTCACATTCATTTTCTTCATGGTGCTTGGTCGAAATAGGTTTAGTGTGGCGAATAGCCAACAACGACCGCTTCTCTTCTGATGAGTTACTTTCCATTTGTCTAACTTAATTGAGAATGAAAAATCAATTTCTTGCACTAAATCTCTATCCAAAGCCACTTCCAACAATTCGTTATTTGAGACTGCGTTTTGAGCTAATTTTGCTGAAGGATCAGCATCGAATGTTTTACGTAATTCTTTGACTCTCTTTTCACTAATCGTCTTGCCCATGGTATACACCGCAGGTGTGACTTCGTTGACAGGCGCTGGATAATCATTGGCGCGTTCAGAGTGGTGCTGCAACGGCCAATCCAGCGGCGATTAGAGTCTCTGCAATCAGGCTTGGACAAGACTCTACATCGCCTTCAACCAGTGTAATCTCTGAACCATCTTCGGCGATAATCGGGTCGGTCAAATCCTGTAAAATTCTGATTCTCATTAAATCCCCACCAATGGTCTCTGATACACTGATTTCTTCCGGTGGATGTGGGTCAGCACCTGTTGCTCTGTCAGGAAACTCATCCATTGCTCGAATCCTATCTTCTTCATCGAATTCTGGGTCATCCCAAGTTTCGTTGGGTCCAGCCACAGGTATAGGAGGCGAGGATCGAGGTTCTGGCTCTGGAGTAGTTTCGGTGTATTCAGTTAGTGAAGCATCAGGGCTTGGTACCGGTGGTGAGGAGGCGTTACTTCCTCCATTACTTCCATTGACCAATTCTTTCCAAGCGACATCGTGCTTGTATTTGTCAACCAAGTGTCCTAGACTCTGATAGTAAGCTCTCTCAGTGGGGTCATGCCTCTCCCAATCGATGACGCTGAGGTGTTGCAAAGCAGCTGCGGCCTCTGCACCTCCTCCTTTCATTAGATTGACTAAAACCGCGTGTTGAGTGAACGCATTCAAGCGGATTCGAGTTAAGTCAGTCACCAATGTTCGCACATTACCGAGCCTACGGGTTTGCAATTGTGCCTTTGCGGTCATACCTTCGGATTGTACAGTCTCTGAGAGTTCGGCTTCCAAACTCGCAGTCAATTGTGCTACGGAAGCCCAAAAATCAGGTAATGGAAGTTCTACTGGGCCGGCAGATGACTTCTGCTTTCTAGCCACTTCAAAGAGGCCTTTTTCGACTGCTTGCAGTTGGTTTTTGCTTAACCTCATAGCCTCTGCCTCCGTACTCCCTAAGCGGTTCATGTAGGAGCGTGCCGAGTCGCTAAATCAACCATTCCGTCAGACTCGCTGCTACGGTTATGTAGAGTGGGGTTCGAGCCGCTGGAATCAAGAGGGCATTGCGGCTCGGATATTGTGCAGGTGTACCCGAGTGGTCAAAGGGGGAGGGCTCAAGATCCTCTGCGTAGTGCTTCGCAGGTTCGAATCCTGCCGCCTGCACCAACTCACTCCCACTTCTCTGTAAACTCCCAGTTGTAGGCATATTCGTTAAGAGAGTAAGCTTCGTTTTCTATACGCCACTTCTTTTGTTCCATTTCTGCAGTCAAGCTCTTGTTGTCTTCTTCTAGCCATGTTAGCCATGCTTCAAGGCACCTAACTAGCAAGTCTAGCATGTCGTCTTGTTTTCGTTCCATAATTCGATCGGAATCAACGTAACACAGATTTCCGGCCCACTCAGGGTATTTCAACCGCTTGGATAAATTGCTTGAGGAATTCTATAGTCCCAGAAGTTCCTTTTTGTTTCGTAATGATATTTGCAGCCTCGGCTACTCCGTCGTGTTTGTCATTAACCGCTACTGCAAATCCACACAATTCGAACATTGGAATGTCGTTAGCCGCATCCCCTACAGCGATAACTCGTGCCGGGTCGATACCTCTTTGTTTCAAGGCAAATCCAACACCCGTGCTTTTGTCTAGTCCAGGTATGCAGAGGTGGATTGCAAAACCGGTTGGTACTACAGATAATTCACTATATTGAGAGCCTGCTATCGCATCTTGAATGGCCTCATAATTACCATCGTCTTTCAAACACCATTCGGTTTCTCGCCAGCGGTTTGACTCGATTCCAGCAGGATCTAATCCATCTATTTGGCTAGCCAACCAATTCGCAGCATCACGCGTGCGCTTACCATCTGCAAGAGAGTGAATAGGGAATCCCGCATGTGTGTCCCAAACCATACCGCCATTTTCTCCGACGACAAATCCAGAGACAGCCAGGCTTTGCTGAATCGGGGTCACATTGGGTAGAGTCCTTCCACTTGCAAGTGAGATGGTAATGCCACCTTGTTCGATTATTCTGATTAGAGGGATTAGTTCTTCTTGAAATCCTTCGATATCTAGTAAAGTACCATCAATATCGAAGATAATCATCTCGAAGTCGCTCAAGTCGGGTAAATCCACGTCTATTCGGTTGGCTCAACATTGATGATTCCACCGTCGAAGGGTTGTCTTCTTCCCCTCAGGTTGATGTGTCGCCGTCTCTTGCATATGTTGTGAATGATGAGGAGTTTCTCATCCTGGATGATGATGACACAGATTTGACTCAGGAAAAGCCTGAGTCACGTAAGTCATCAGATGTTCAATCAGTCAGTGAAAATTCAGCCTCAATCGGTTCTCTGGGTGGCTTGATTTCTAGCATAAAGGGAATGCTTGGTGAAGGTATTGGCAAAATTAGTTCCAGCATTTCAGACACGAGTGAGAAAAAAGCCGCAAAGGTCGCATCGGTAGAAGAGTTGATTCTCGATGACGGTTCCCTCGAGAAAGTTATCCCAATTACTGGGGAAAGTACAGATTCTGCAAACTTTATGGAAGCCGAATTGGTGGTGGATGGAGTCGAGCAATTCGAGTGGAATTTACGGGGTATGGATTGTCCTGATTGTGCAATGAAGGCCACTCGCGCAGTTAATCGGTTACCTGGAGTAGACCAAGTCATAGTTTCGGCGACAGAGGGCAGTATTAGGTTCAAACTTGATTTAGCTAGAGGAAGAGTTTCACGCGTCTCCTCTGTTCTAGAAAGCCTTGGCCATGCTCCCGATGTTAAATGGAGCTTGGTTCAGGGGAAGACAGCTGGCGAAGTGTCTAATCATCTGGGAATCGGTCGCAAAGGTCTACGGAATGCGTTGCTTGATATTCCAGGAATTTTGAATGCTAGCCTCGACGATGGTCGAGTCGAATTACAACGGATTCCGACAGATTCCCTAAAAGTTTCAGAAATGACCGAAGAAGGTCTACGCAGATTACTAGGAGAATACACCCTTGTAGAGTCAAAAAACAAGCGATTGCGCGCCGATCAAGTGCAATTAATTGGTGCTGTTATGACGATTCCACTTTTGTTTGCCGTATTTGTAATAGAATTGGCAGAACTATATTGGTGGGTTGCTGCTGGAATCACAGGTTTGGGAGTTTTATTCGCTGGAATGCCGATGTTCCAAGCCGCAATCGCCAGCATCCAAAACCGAGTATTAGGATTCCAGGTCCTAACTTCTCTAGCAGTTCTTGGGGCTCTATATCTCAAGGAGTGGCCAGAGGCTTTGGTTGTCACTGGATTAGTCGCTCTTGCGGGACATCTGGAAGATAGCGCTCTAGTACGTGCTCGAGAAGCAATGCAAGGAGGTTTGGATAGACTTCCAAGGCGAGCAAGATTAGTTACAGAAGATCACAATATCGATAATTCGCATCACGATGAGTGGACCCCCGTCGCCGCCTTGGAACCAGGTGATATAGTCGAGATACGATCTGGTGAGGTGATTCCAGTTGATGGGATCGTAGTCGATGGCACAGGAGCAGTAGACAAGGCTCCACTGACCGGAGAACCAATGCCAGTATCGGTAAGTTCTGGCTCATTTGTTGAGGCTGGTCTGACAATAACACGTGGTCCCCTCCATGTTAAGGCTGAAGCGACCGGCAAGGATACTCGATTAGCCGATCTAATTGAATTAGTCAGAAAGTATCGAGAGCAACCCACACGTACTCAAACAATCATCGAGAGATTTACAGCGATTTGGGTGCCACTTGTATTGGTGGGTTCGGCAATTTATGGAGCGATATCTGGAGATATAGTGGGTATGCTAGTACTCTGGGTCGTATCATGTCCTTGCGCACTTCTTCTGGCGGCTCCGGTTCCACACGCTACCGCTCTATCTAGTGCCTCAGGGATAGGATTAGTTGCGCGTGGCGGAGATGTAATTGAGGCAGCAGCTGGAATTGAATTAGCACTACTCGACAAGACGGGTACCCTTACCAGCGGCCGACCTAGATTGGTTTCAATCGCAGTCGCAGGAGATGAGACAGAAGAGAGTGCCTTACGTATTGCTGCTGGACTTGAACAGAGAAGTAACCATCCTTACGCGACCACCATAATAGAGGCAGCATCGGAGCGCAGTAAGGCGATAACAAAGATAACCGGTATTGAAGACGGTGATGCTGGAGTTCGAGGTTCTATGCGTGGATTACCTGTAATTCTTGGTCGAGCCGACTGGCTAATGTCTGAGGGAATCATGATACCATACGAAATTGATTCTGCTCTTGCTGACAGCCGTCATGCTGGCTATGGAGCTAGTGTATTGGCAATTGACCGTGAGGCTGTTGCAGCATTCACCTTCGCTCATGATGACGCTCGCGAAGGTGTTAAGGAAATGGTAGAGGAAC
This sequence comes from Euryarchaeota archaeon UBA126, assembly GCA_002497025.1. GTDB lineage: Archaea > Thermoplasmatota > Poseidoniia > Poseidoniales > Thalassarchaeaceae > MGIIb-O1. The sequence continues at coordinate 3,804 of DAMG01000035.1, read as the reverse complement.
TACAGCAACAGGGAATCAGCGTTGAGATACTTAGTGGTGATGAACAAGCATCGGTTGAAGCCTTTGCAGAAACTCTAGGAATAAATCCCGAAATTTGTCGAGGCAATGTCGACCCTGAAGGTAAGGCTTCATGGGTTGCAGAGCGAGCAAAACTGAGTAGTACTCTGATGGCAGGAGATGGGTTCAACGATTCTGGAGCGCTTGCTGCAGCAGATATTGGCGTAGCTGTGGGAAGCGGAGAACAGGTAAATTTGGACGCTGCAGATGTCCTTATTCCCGGAGAAGACCCTCGCGCACTAGCAAACCTCATCCAGCTATCTAAGAGAACTCGACGTGTAGTCAACGCCAATATTGCAATATCAGTAATGGTTACTCTTATGCTAATCATTACCGCTTTAACCGGAATCAACACTAGTATCGCGGCAGGAATAGCGATACACGAAGCCAGCGTGTTCCTAATCATAATCAATGGAATGTTCGTGACCGGTGCGGGTGGCCGAAGAATTGGTGTTTTACTCGATCTAGCCAAAGCTTTGCTTCGTGATATTCGCGAGGCCTTTGGGGTGCTATTTTCCGGCGGTGAGGGAAGCCCACCATCGACCGCTTGATTAACCGAAACTTGGAGGCGTGGAATAATGGACAAAGTCGAGATTGAGTCTAAACATGCTCCACCGCTCGCCGAATGCGCTCACTGCGAGCACATGTTGCCGCCTGGACTAGGTGAGATTGAATGTGAGGTTTGTGGGGCTGTGTGTAAGGTAAGCCACCAACCGACAATTGATGCTCTAACCCAAGAGAAAGTACCTTGTCCTCATTGTCACACAATCTTAGTCGCTGGCACAGACGAACGTCCAATCGAACTGACCTGCGGCGCCTGTTCGGGAGGCTTCACTCTGACAGAGAAAGTGGTCAAGGTAGAGATAGAATGTCCCGGATGTGATCGAACACTACGTATCCGGCCAAAACCAGGAAAGAGACAACTCACCTGCCCGGCTTGTGAGACAGGATTTAACGTCACTTTCTGATTGAAAATGGCAATTTCCACAAGTCTAGCGAAATTGCAGCCTATGGCTGATTCTGACCCTGCGCTCTCAAATAGGGGTCAGATACCGTCCAAATGGGGATGGGAAGTTGAGCGAGAGCAAGTCTCCAGCCGATAATGACGCCGAAGGCGTAGATGAATTAGCAGCTCTTAGAGAAGCCCACGTTCGTTCCGCGGCCTCTGCAATCGATACACTGGGCCGCGCTCGGGACCGTTTGGATGATGAAAGCAAGTTGCGCTCAGCAATGCGAAGGGAGCGCAGAAGGCGAGTTGCGGAAATGGGCGAAAGGGTCGAAGGAATGCGAGGAGCTCTTCGCAAGGCCAATGATATCCTGTTTGAGGAGGAATTACACCGAATTGAAGCTGATATGAGGGCAGAACTTGAAGTCGAGATGGAACGTCTCGAAACCGAGGCTCTTGAGCGAGAAGAGCGACTTCTTAGAGAAGAAATGCTACACAGACTCCGTCGTGAAGAAAATCGACTTCGTGAACAATTAGATTTAGAGCGTGACCGACGAATAGAGGAACATACTGGAAAACTTCGAGAACGCTTGAAGCGAGAGATGGAAACCGAATTTGACCGACGCAAGGCATTCCTCAACGATCGACTAGAATTAGAGGCGACTCAAGATATGGAAAGGATGGAGCGTCGGGTTGAAATGGACCTTAGAGAAGCATCTGAATCAAAGGTTCATCGTCAAGTTGAATCATATCGACTGGAGCAAGAAATCGCAATGAGAGACAGATTAGCAAAGACCCGAAAGGAAAGAGAGAAAGAACTCGAAAAACAACTTGCAAGCGAAACTAAGTCTCTCGAAAAGGGCATGGTTGCAGATGTTGATGTTCGCCTTAAATCGCTAGAAGAAGAGGCAGAAGCAGGTCTTCTAGCTGAATTAGACCGCTGGTTTGCCGCCGAGCGAGAGACAATGGAAGCAGCATTGTTACTCAAGCGTCAAGAGATGGCCTTGGAGAAAGAAGTCGAGATGGAACAAAAGTTGGCTGAGACCCGAAAACTACGAGAGAAGGAATTGTTTGATAAATTGGAAAAACAATTCTCCAAGCGTGAAGAACTCTCAAAGAAAGAAATCAAGGAGATGTTGAAGGCTCTTGAATCTGAATTGAAGGTGAAATGGGAGTCAATACTAGTCGAGGCGCGTCAAAGTGCTTTAGAAAGGTCCAACGGTAACTGACCTGTATTGAGATCCAGATTAGTAATGATCTTCAACGTGAGTTGTGAATACGATCAATACGTTTGCTTGCCTCTTGTGCTAACTCCCAGTAAGCTACACTTCCGGGATTCGACTTGTTTGGCTTCTGACCGATAACAATGGGTGCTCCATCTAGAGGCGATTCAGCGATTGCTACAAGTCGTGGAATTTCTGTCTCGAATAATCTGTCTCCGAAATGTTTGCGAGCCTGATCTGCAACCGTTCCTGACAATTTACTCCTCTGAACCATCGTAAGTGTAATTCCGAATAATCTTAGGTTAGGATTCACAGCCTGTTGTACATCACTTACAGTATTCATCAATTGACTCATATTTTCCAAAGCATAGAATTCGGCCTGCACTGGAATTAATACCCAATTTGATGCCACTAATGCGTTTACTGTTAGTAATCCTAGTGAGGCTGGGGTGTCGATGATTACGACATCAAAATGGCCCACTGCACCTTGAATCGCTCTCTGTAAACGATTTTCTCGACCGATTCTGGTTGCTAAATCAATCTCAATTCCAGCCAAATCTAAATCCGCTGGAAGCAACCAGAGATTGTCTATTTCCAATCCCTTCGGAGGGCCTCTTTTCCGTTCTGGATTTTGTCTAGTAAATGCTTCCCTCATCGACTTTGAAAGTTGCTTTGGTCCAATGATACATTCCTCTATTTTGACTTCAGGGCCGTCGATTCCTGCCTTGAATAACTCATTCATCGTCGCTCCAAGCGATTTCTTATCCACTCCAAAGGTGGTTGCGATGTTGCCTTTTGGGTCAAGATCAATCATCAGAATTTTGTGGGATTTAATTCCGTATTCCTCGTTACCCATAGCTAGAGCAGCACCTAGGTTGACTGCGGTTGTAGTCTTACCGCACCCTCCTTTATGATTGACAACAGCAATCACCACCGGTCCAGCCATACGGCTCGGCTTGACCCTTCGGCCTATCAGTCATCGCTTGGCTTACCGAACCTTCCAGCTAAATTCAGACAGATTGCAACACACGGGCCAATAAGAATCGCAAATAGAATAGTACCGATACCGAACTTTCCACCTAATATCCCACCAATCGCTATAACAAAAATTTCTATGCTACTTCGAACTCTTCCTATAGGGATTCCAGTCACTTTAGTTAGTCCAGTCATTGTTCCATCTCTTGGACCTGGTCCTAGATTTGCGGTTAGGTATAGACCGCTTCCAATTGCGACCAAAATTATACCTGTAAGAACTTGAAGTATTTGCATAGCGAAAATCTGTGGAGTAGGTAAAATTGGTAGCATAATCTCGATAGTAGCGGCAATTAAAATAGCATTCAATATAGTTCCAATTCCCGGTTTTTCTTTCAAAGGAATCCAAATTAATAATACTAAGAAACTAACCAAGAATGTTGCCTTTCCAATCGACAAATCTAGATTTTCTGCAATGCCTTCTGCTAAAACTGTCCATGGAGTATTTCCTAGTCTGGCAGAGATGAGGACTGCATCCCCCGCTCCAAAAATTATCAGACCGATGATTAGTAAAATAGTCGTAGAAATACGTGGCTTTAGCGTCCA
>DAMG01000022.1 GCA_002497025.1 Euryarchaeota archaeon UBA126 | reverse complement strand
AAAGATGGCAAGCGGAGAATGGATTGGATGCTTCGGCCTCACGGAACCTGATTATGGTTCAAACCCTGGAGATATGATTACCAAAGCAGAAGATATGGGCGACCACTACTTATTGAATGGCGCAAAGATGTGGATTACAAACGGCACAGTTGCTCAAATCGCAATAGTTTGGGCGAAGTTGGATGGAGTAATTCGTGGTTTCATTGTCGAAAAGGACGATCCCGGATTTAGTGCGCCGGAAATGAAAGGAAAACACTCACTCAAGGCTAGTGTGACGAGCGAATTAGTATTGCAGGACTGTAAGATTCCAAAGGACAGAATACTACCAAATGTAAAGGGACTAAGGGGGCCGTTCTCCTGCCTCAATAACGCACGTTATGGAATTTCTTGGGGTGCGGTTGGGGCGGCTCAGGCCTGCTTTGATTCAGCCAAAGATTACGCATTGAGTCGAATACAATTCACTCATCCAATCGCAAGCTATCAATTGGTTCAAAACAAATTAGCGTGGATGTTAAGAGAAATTACTAAGGCTCAACTACTGGCCTATCATTTAGGTCAGAAGAAGGATGCTGGAACATGGATTCCTGAACACATCTCACTAGCTAAGATGAACAATGTCGACATCGCTCTAGAAATTGCCAGAGAAGCAAGAGATATCCATGGAGCAAATGGTATTCTTGACGAATACTGTATAATGCGCCACATGGCAAACCTAGAGTCGGTCAAGACTTACGAAGGAACCCATGACATTCACAATTTGATTCTCGGCCGTCATATTACAGGGATACAGGCTTTCACTAGAGAACTATGAATGTAATTGTAAACACCTAGGGTGAGGCCACTAATATTCATAGATGAGATGACAGTCGAAGATACGTCAGAGGGTAATCATATGACTATCGCAGTACTACTCAAGCAAGTTCCCGACACTACTGCAAAAATCTCCGTTAATGGGGGTCGTGTAGATGAAAATGCGGTTTCTAAGTGGTCTTTCAGCCCCTATGATGAGTATGCGCTAGAAGCCGCATTGCAGTTGAAAGAATCTGCAGGGGGTGAAATTGTTGCTATTACTGCTGGTCCAGCACGTTGTGAAAAGTTACTTCGAGATGCAGCAGCGGTTGGAGCGGATACTTTGGTACACGTCTCAGCCGAGAATATCAATGACTTTGACTCCACTCAAATTCAAAACCTTCTTGCAGCCGCTGTTCAGAAATCGGGTGCTTCGGTTATTTTCTGCGGTAAGCAAGCAGCTGACACCAACGCTGGTTCGACTGGACCAGGGGTGGCGGAACTAATCGGCGCATCATGTGTCACTCTAGTATCGGAAGTATCTTCTGAGGGAGGTGGATATACCGCCACTCGTCCTAGCTCTGCAGGACAGGAAAAAGTGGCCGTTTCTGCTCCTTGTGTTTTTGCGTTCGACAAGGGCATTATAGAAATGCGCAGACCTAACGTCAGAGGAATAATGATGGCAAAGAAAAAACAGATTGAAACATGGTCCGTAGATGATCTAGGTGTGGATATTGGAGCAAACGGAGTAAACATAGATTCACATTCTCCACCAGCAGAAAAACCACCGGGTCAGAAGTTTGAAGGAGCGGATTCAGTATCTACCGTAGTAAGTAAACTTCGAGATGAGGCAAACGTAATTTGAGGAGGACTAATTATGGAATGTACAGTTATCGCAGAAACTTCAGGCAGTTCAATCCACCCAATAACCGCACAACTGGTAGGGGCAGCGAGTTCTCTTGGCTTCACACCTACTGTAGTAATCCCGGGTGGTACGGGAGCGGAAGAGACTGCCAGCATAGATGGAGTCTCAAAGGTGATCTCCGTAGTAGGAGATTGCTTCTCAACATTTGATAGTGGTGCATGGGCTAGTGCAATAGCTTCACAATGCTCAGGAGTTGTAATTGCTGGAGCTACGCCAATTGGTCGCGAAGTCGCTTCGAGAGTAGCTGCCAAGAGAGGTATTCCAATTATTCAAGATGCTACGGGTTTGAAGTCTGGGATTACTATCACTCGGCCAATATATTCAGGTAAAGCAGTAGAGACTTCAACAGTCTCTGGCGATTGTGTAATTACATTGCGAGCAAACGCATTCGATGCCGCCGGTTCAGGTGGTAGTGCTTCTGTTAACGTAGTCGACCAAAGCGCGGATATTTCTATCGCTGTCAAAGAGGCTATCTCCAAGGCTAGCGAAAGGCTCGATGTATCAGAAGCAAATATCATTATCTCTGGCGGAAGAGGAATCGGGGAAAAAGAAAATTTCTCTCATCTTGAGGAAGTTGCCGATATAATTGGGGCCGCAGTTGGAGCTAGTAGAGCAGTTGTGGACGAGTGGGGGATGCCGCACAGTATGCAGGTTGGACAAACTGGAAAGACAGTGACACCTTCACTATACATTGCAGTTGGGATTTCAGGTGCCATTCAACATCTTGCAGGAATGCGTTCCTCAAAGTACATTGTAGCGATAAATAAGGATCCTGATGCACCTATTTTTGGGGTTGCTGACTACGGGATCGTGGCTACTTGGGAAGAAGCAGTTCCCGCCCTAAAATCAGCCTTAGCCGCACTTTGAATCAATTACTGAATCCTAACCGTAACCATGGCTTTGGTAGCCGCTCCCTTATCGTCTACAACGGTTAGTTCGAAGGGATGAGTCCCCAGCGGAAGGCGAACTCGGACTTGGACTGAATCGCCGATGACATTACCCTTTGAGTCCTGCCATGCATATGACTGAATCTTTCCATCCGGGTCGTAAGACCTTGAACCATCAAGAAGAATTGTAGCGGTATTATCCTCTTCGGCTGAGATGGTTTTATCTTCGCCCGCATCTGCAATCGGTGGAAGATTAATCGCTTTTGCAGAAGCTGATAAATCCTCTAATAAATCAGCCTCTGAAATTGCTTTTTCTTCTTCAACAACTTCCAATTCTTCGCCCAAGGCATCCATCAATGAATCTGATTCAATGGAGGCACCCGGAGGTGCTTCAGCCCGAGCAATTTCATCATCACTTAAACCACCATCGAATTCGTTTGAGTCATTGTTGCTAAACTCATAATCAAACAATTCGACCTCTGGATTTATTGTTTCAGAATCTGGTTCAAGTAAAACAATCGATGCAGGACTTTGACCCGCTGGTGAACGACCAATAACTGAGATTAAATCTGAACTTATCGGTAAGATTTCACAGACTAAACCCTCATGCTCATATGACCAGATAATTTCTCCGCTAGATGATATTCTCATCGCATTAAACCAAGTACCAATAATCAGATCTTCATTCCATTGGATAATTGATGAAACCGGATTGTCCATAATTAGCAATTCCTCGACATCTTTACCAATTGTAAACCTCAACAAAGCACCATTTTGACAACCCACTATCGCACCATTTTTGGTTGCAAGTATACTAGTCGCCATGGCTGGTAACTCACTCGTATGTAGAAGACCTCTTTCAGGATGCCAACACTCTAGGCGATTTTGAGGGCGCTCGTCTAGCGTCATCCCTAGGGAATCTCGGCAAGCTAGTAGAATGTTATCTGCCCGAAAACAAATTTGCGAGATTGTTTCAACATCCTCAATATCTGCAAAAGATTCATGAAGAATTTCTCTGGATTTGTTCAAAATTAGTAAACTGCCCTCGGTTTTTCCGATTGCGAAAAAGTTCCCATCATCAGACTGAGTCAACCGATTAACATCACCATGAGATTGCGTGTTGACCTCCTTTCCATCCGAGTTAAGGAATACAAACAATCCAGAGGTGTCGGATATACAGATTATGTCACCTAAAGGAATCATATGCTCAATCCCTGATGGAACTTCATACTGCCAACTCAGTGAATCATGGAAAGACTGGATTTGGCCTGTAGTCGATGCTGCGATTACATTCTCACCAAAGGTGATTATCGAAATAATTGCAGAATTGAATTTAGCATCTTGTAGAAGAGTTTCTGCTTCGAAGATTTGCATTTTACCCTCAATGGAACCGACTGCAAAGCGAGAGTTACCAAGTATACAAGAAGACACTATATCCTCGAGCATTTCAATCTGGGCAAAGCCCTCTATTGTCGGCAAACCGTCAACTTTCACAGCCTCAACCCTCAGCAAGTGGTTTTCACACTGTCGTGTCGATGGACGTTGTAATATATCAAAAATTTAGGCTTTGACAGAATCTTTTCTCTTGGCTTCTAAGGAATCCAAATATGCTTGGTCGATTCTTCCAGCGACATAGCGGCCATCGAAACAGGAGCAATCGAAGTTCGCAAGACGTGTATCCCCAGCACCCAAACAAGATTCGACTAAATCGTCGAGGTTTTGATAGATTAACCAATCAGCGCCAATCGCTTGACTTATCTCCTCAGTGGTGCGATTGTGAGCAACGTACTCATGCTTGGCAGGCATATCTATCCCATACACATTTGGATGTACTACTGGCGGTGCTGCAGAGGCGAAGTAGACCTTGTTGGCGCCTGCTTCTCTAGCCATCTCCACAATCCTCCTCGAGGTATTTCCTCTGACGATACTATCGTCAACTATGAGCACATTTCGCCCTTCAAATTCATGCCTAATCGTGTTTAGTTTCTTTCTTACAGAATCTTTTCGCAT
>DAMG01000083.1 GCA_002497025.1 Euryarchaeota archaeon UBA126 | reverse complement strand
ACACCAAGAACTGCAAATGGTAGCATCTTTGCAACATCGCGAGATAAGTCCTCAGTCCAGTAAGACAAAATTCTCACCGAACCTACTACCGAAGTGGCGATCAACGCATTTCTTGCATGATCATTTCCATCCGCCAAGAGTGTTAGAATCACTGCCATCACTACTGTCCAAAAAGCTATCAGGATAGGAATCGCAAGAGCATATTGTATTAACCACGCAGCGGTTCTAAAGAAAGCACGAATCTTTCCAGTCATTGTCTGATCATATTTGCTCAAGTCCAAAGACAGAATATCTCTCCTAGCTAACAATCTGTAGAACATAAAGACGAACCCGGAGTAGGCAGCGATAGCAATAATCGCCATCAATGTTGGAAAAGCCTCAGCGATGAAATCGTCAATCAAATTTGAGATATCATCTGTTGTTGGGGGCCAATCCATTGTTCAGTCTTACCCGCCATGAGTTCATGGTGATTTTGCCGGTATTATCTCTCATCTAAGCTCTTATCGGCTACTGAATGGGCGGGCACATTTTGGACATCTTTGGGGTAAAGAGACTCTTCTTCTCTCCCAGGTATGGCCACATTCTCCACATATCCAAGACTGTTCTGGAAGTCCGGCTAGAACTTCTTCTCGCATGCTTCTCAAAACAGGTGATTCGGACAACTTAGGTGCGGGCGCAATTTCGTTTACTAACTCACTATGTTGATTCCCATGATCTACTAATCCGGCAGCATGGAGCAATTCATGGACTAAAGTGTGTAAGTATAGTTTCTCATCATCTTTCAATCGCGGATGTAGAGCGATTGTAATTGGGCCTGGTGAGCCCCTCAATCTTCGCCTGCGAAACAATTCATGATGGTCAAATTCGAACCTAGTATAGCCCAATCGAGTATCGGAAGCGTCAGCCCACTGCAAGGAAAGTTGCTTTGTCAGGTGCCGTAGAAAAGGAGCATCATCCTTAGTCAATCTAGATGATAACTCGTCGAGTATTCCATCGGGTAAGTTGGGAGGTCCATTTGGACTAGTCCGGACTGGCCCCTTACTCATGGCCTAGCCTGCTCAGTTCTCCTTAAATGGCCGTCGCAGGTCGTCATCTCACTGGGCGTGTGGCGCAGCTTGGAAGCGCGCTTCCTTGGCATGGAAGAGGCCCCGAGTTCAAATCTCGGCACGTCCACCAGTTAAGAAACACGATTTCTTTCTAGATGGTATGTTATTTTTGAGAAATTTAGGATGAAATTATTATTAATATAAAATGACCAAATTAACAATCCTAAGGCATTATTTCCAATATCGAGTTATCAAAACCTCGATTTGACGCTCAATAATGGGATATACTATATATGAACCATAGTCTGCATTCCAAGGATGGACTCTAAATTGAGAGCATTATTGATGTGTACGCTGATGATTGCGTCAGCTCTTGCCGGTTGTCTCGGCGGAGATGATGATGATGGTGACGACGTCGTAGAAATATTGGGGTGCACTTATGCAGATGCCAATAACTACAACGCCGAAGCCACAAAGGACGATGGTTCTTGTGAATATGATCCGGGCTTCGAGCCTGTAGATGGTTGCACCAACCCTGCTGCGACAAACTACAACTCGGCAGCGACCCGTGATGATGGTTCCTGTACCATGCCTGATACTGTAATGGGTTGTATGGACGAAGCCGCGAATAACTTTAATTCCGCAGCTGAGGAAGACGACGGCTCTTGCGATTATGGTATGGCTCAAGGAGACATTATGGCCGCATATGCCGCAGGAGACATGGCATTCTCCGATGCATGGTACAACCTATCTGTATCACGAAAGTGCCGTGACCTTGGTACAAACAACCCGTGTGAAATGACACAAATGACGATCGGTGAGGCAGATACTCACGATCCAGCCGATGCTTATGATTCAGCGTCTGGTGACGTTATTTCCAACGTCTATGATACCCTATACCGATACGAAGGAGATGGTGATGGTGGTTCGATTATCGTACCACGATTGGCTACCGGACACACTGTTAGTGAAGACGGTCTGACTTACACTTTCACTCTACGTGACGATGTATACTTTAGCAATGGAGATCACATGACCTCTACTGATGCAGTATACTCATGGTGCCGTGTTATTGGAATGGGCGCACCATCCTCTGGAGTCAACTGGATTCTAACTCAGTCATTCGACTGTAATGATGCAGATGGCAACCACCATGATTACGGCGGAGAGAGCCTGAGCGTCATCGACGACTACAGTTTCTCAGTAACAATTTCCGCACCTTCTGCGGCATTCGTAGCGACAATTGCTTACACTGTTGGTTCGGTTATCAACTCGCAACTATGTGAGGCTAACAGAGTAATTGAGACGGACGAGAACGGCACAGTCACTTCTGATGACTACTGTCACGAGTGGATGGACGAGGCACAAGTAGGTGCTGGAACCAACGCTTACATGGTCGCTCAGTGGGCTCGTGGAACTCGCCTGGTAATGGAGCCTAACTGGATGTACTGGGAAGAGTCAGACTTCAACCTAAACAGAGTTGTTGTTGACCTAGTAGAAGAGACTCAGACTCGTGTACTTGCTCTACAAGACGGTGAAGTCGACCGAGCATACATCCCATCTGCTCAGAAGACTGAATTCTGCAACAATATGGAAGATCTTCCAAACGCAGAAGGCAAGGATGGATTCCGCTGCACATACCGACAGACATACAGCGTTGTGAACGTACCATACAACTTCGCACCGAAGAATGACATGGCTGATGGAACTGCAGATTATGTCCTAAACCATGACTGCAATGGTAATGGAACCAACGATTGTAACGTACTAAGCCTATCAGCTGTAAGGCAGGCACTAAGTTACACTCTGGACTATGACACCATCCACACAGAATCCTACAAGGGTGAATTGATGCCAATCTATGGACCAATCCCAACTGGATTCCCATATGATGATACACAGTACGAAGTGTTCACCTATGATCTTGCATACGCCGAGACAATTCTTGACGCTGCAGGATTCATCCGACAATACGACTGTGCTTCACTAACACAAACTGGTGCACCAACAGTTGTTGCAGAGGCGGACCGAACTGGTAACGAGTGCAGACTACCAAACGAACTGAGGATTCTGACAAACACTGGTAACGACCAGAGGATTGCTGTAGCTCAGCTATGGGGACCTGCGCTAGAATCAATCGGAATTGCTAACGACAATACTGACCAGCCATGGGCTACCGTGATTGACAACTACATCTACGGAAAGTGGGACCTTTGGGTAATCGGCTGGGGACCTGACTACTTGGACCCAGACAACTACTGGTCACCATTCGCAGGAAGCGCTGACATCGGTGGAGACGCCTACCACGGCTACTTCGAGAACGATGAATTGGACGCAATTCTGCTAGATGCTAGGACCGAACAAGATTCAGAAGCCCGAGCACTATTGTATGCTGATGCATACGATCTTTGGGTTACCTCACCAACAATGGCTCTATTGGGTCAGTATGCAGGTGTAGGAGTCGGTTCCGACCACATGTGCCCACCAGCATACGACGCAATCGGTGGAGACTATTTCTTCAACTGGGACAAGTTGGCGAAGGTCTCCGGATCGTACGTTGGCGAGTGCTGATAACTGAAAACCAGATTATTATCTGATTTTACGAAAACCCCCGCGTCGGGCTTGTTCCCGGCGCGGGGTAAATATTCAATTAATTCACAGGCGCTTAGCATTGAAAGAAAGGTAGGTAAGATTCATTCACAAAGGTGATTGACCACTTCCTATGGTAGAGTGATTGTAGGTTGTGAATTTACATGAAGACGAGTGAATTCATTGTTCGTAGGATTCTACTCTTAATTCCAGTAATGATCGGAGTTACAGTATTCACATTTGCAATCGCTCAAATTATTCCAGCAGATCCTGCAGCTATTTTGTGTGGAGAACGTTGTGGTTTGGTCGATCCTGTAACTGGTAAGACAATGTTGGAATTACAAAGAGAGAGATTGGGATTAGATGAACCCGTAATCGAGCAATTTAGATTGTATTTGATTAATTTAGCCGAGGGAGATTGGGGTGAGTCTACAACCTACAATAGACCTACTTCCGATGTCGTCAGAGACGCCGCTCCAGTGACCTTGGAAATGGCACTTTTTGCCTTATTGATGGCTTACCCTATCGGAATTACACTTGGTATTCTTAGCGCTGTTTGGCAAGATCAAGTATTCGATCATATCTCTCGATTCTTAGCTATCGCGTTTGTCTCCCTACCTATATTTTGGTTGGCAATGATGCTTCAGTTGGTCTTTGGTACAGGGACTGATGTAGGTGGAATATGCGACCCTATTTTCGGTACTGAAGGCGGATGTTTCCCTATTTATGGAAGGCATGATGCGGCTCTAACATATCCTGACAGATCCTCTAGCCTATGTGATACAGCCATAACTGGCATTGCATGTTACCCCTCTTGGTATCCATCAGGTGGTACTGGATTCCACCTAGTTGACAGTTGGTTCGTTACAGATGAAGCCCTGGATAACATAAATCCAGAATATGCTTCGAACTACAAATTATTCGATGACACCTTAGTTCATCTAATCCTACCTTCATTCACTTTAGGAATTGCCAGTGCTGGCTCACTGCTACGATATATGCGAGCAAGTTTGTTGGAGGTAATGAACGAGGATTATGTCCGTACAGCCAGAGCCAAAGGGCTCTCTGAATCTCGTGTTATTATCGTCCATGCATGTAGAAATGCGTTGGTTCCAATTTTGACAATTCTCGGTTTCTCGATAGGTGGTGCGATAGGTGGTGCTGTACTCACTGAATCGATATTCGCATTCTACGGAATGGGTAATGTGGCGGTTGATGCAATAATCAATCTAGATTACTCGGTTCTTATGGGAGTGACTCTAATCACTGCTATTATCTTCCTAATGTCAAATTTGATTGTAGATATTCTGTATGGCGTTGTTGATCCAAGGGTGAGACTAGAATGAGTTGGGAAGACGGCGTTGAAGAAAGGGCTGAAAGCCTACGTCGGATTAGGGAGAGTGCTGCTCAAGCTAGGTATGATTTCAAGCGTGGATGGAAAATTTATCGAAGATCATTATTGGCAGTTATTGGCTTATTGATGGTCATTTCAATTTCGGTGGTATCCCTCTTTGCTGATGATATCGCCGTCGAACATCCAGGTAGAAATTTGCAGGATACAAGAGATGTCTGGCATATTGATTACGAGCCAAGGAAGGCTGCTCCATTCTCAGACGAATGTGATACCCGCTACCAGAAGGTGTCCCTCACTACACTTAGGCGCTGGGATGCGAATGGAACTAATGCACTAAGCCCTACTAGGGTCGCTGATAACAACTCCTTCTATGAGGACATACTTGTAGTGACTGAGTTTATTGAATTACAAGATCGATATGGAGTAACACTTGCAAGTGATTTAGTCACACTTGAAACCTCAAACAATAGTTATTTCTGGATATCAGATGAGTTGATGGAAAATAATTCTTTGACTCAAATTAGACTGATTTACAAATTCGAAAATGATGCTATGCACCACTGGTGGTTGCCAGATGGTTATGATGTGTGTATTTTCGGAACCAACGACGAAGGTCAAGACCTTTTCAGTAAGATTCTCTATGGTTCTAGAGTTTCGTTAACGATAGGATTCACTGTTGCAACACTAACGGTAATTATTGGAACAATCATCGGTAGTATAAGTGGCTATTTCGGAGGTAGAACAGACGAGGTAATTATGAGAATTACAGATATCTTCTTCGCAGTACCGGGTCTAATTTTGGCATTGGCTTTCGTCGCCGCCTTACAAGCGATAGATGATTTCACTCTACCCTTATGGTTTGCATTCTTACTTCCATTATCTGGATTATGTATCTATTTCAGATCTACTATTTTCGATTCAATAATGCCTGGTGAAACATCATTCCCAGAAAGAAATCTCCCAATGAGAGTTATTGTTGTTGTTTCGCTTGTTGTTCTACTTGCATTAGGAGGTCCATGGAAAGATTTCTTCGAACTAGCCGATTCAAGTGGATGGAGAATATTTGCTAGCCTCATAGGCCTAATGATAGTGGGTGGAATATTTATTCTCGATCGTAGATTAATGGATGACATATCTCTCGACGGGGTAGGCAGTAGAACAATAAATTCTCTTGATTGGAGAAATCCATATCGGTATCTCACGTTCAGAACTCTCGTAATTTTCATAGCTTCAATAGCTCTGTTTACTTGGTCAGGAGATGGTGATAATGAAATCACCGTCATCGATAATTTCGATCGACTATGGAAAATTCAGATTGCTCTAGTATTTACTGGATGGCCAGGCTATGCGAGATTAATTCGTGGCCAAGTATTGTATGTCAAAGAAATGACATTCGTTGAGGCCGCAAGAAGCGTAGGAGCACCTTCAGGTCGAATAATGTTCAGGCATATTTTACCAAATGCCTGGGCACCACTATTGGTTGCCTTCACTTTAGATATCGGGGGTACTATCCTTTCAGCATCTGGGCTTTCATTTATTGGTCTTGGAGCAGAACCGGGTGCAGCCGAATGGGGTAAATTAGTCTCCGATGGTAGAGCACATTTCCCTCAAGATTACTGGTTGGTATTATTCCCCGGACTTGCCATCGCCTACACAACATTAGGATTCAACTTACTTGGTGATGGCTTACGAGATGTGGTAGATCCAAAGAACAGGAGGTGAAAGTATGTCGAA
Source organism: Euryarchaeota archaeon UBA126 (assembly GCA_002497025.1). Lineage (GTDB taxonomy): Archaea > Thermoplasmatota > Poseidoniia > Poseidoniales > Thalassarchaeaceae > MGIIb-O1. Next base: position 27,351 of record DAMG01000083.1, on the reverse strand, counting down.
ACTATTGGATATCCAAGGACTTAGGGTTCATTTCGATACTCTTGATGGCCCTGTTGAGGCATTACATTCGGTTTCACTTTCCGTGAATGAAGGAGAAATAATGGGTGTAGTGGGCGAATCTGGTTGTGGTAAGTCGGTCACTTCATTGGTTACTATCGGTTTGGCGACCTGTGATGTTGATGATGGAAGCATCACCTTTGACGGTGACGAATTAATTCAAAAAACACCTCAAACAACGGAAAGAACACTCTCGTTTTTGAAGTATTTTAGTTCGTTTTTCACTTTGGGATTAATTCTATCTTTATTCTGGACGTTCTTAGAACCAATACAAGGGTTACAAATATCTGCTGTGATGCTAACTGCATTTTCAATCTGCTTCGTCTCAACACGTATTCTAGACGCTCCAAGAAGTAAGCATGAGAAATTTATGCGCTCAATTAGAGGCAATAAAATATCGATGATTTTCCAAGAACCGATGACTGCATTGAATCCCTTGTATACCGTCGAAAAGCAAGTCGCAGAAGTACTGAAGCAACACAATAGGCTCGACGAAGCGGATGCCAATACAGCGATAAAAATCGGGAAAGCGATAATTAGTCCTGCCGAAATGATAGTGGATTTTTTCCGTAATGATTGGAAGGGAGCTTTACCCATCATCATATCTTTCCTAGTAATCTTAGCAATTCATCAAACCGACAACGCTGATTTAATACTTGGATTAATTGTAAACAAATACGTAGGAATAGTATTCTTAGCCTTGATATTACATCTAATTTTCTCGAATATATTTACAGGTAACACTGAGTTCACTGAAACCACCCTAATAGAGCCCATAGGGATGGAACCAGTAACAATCCCATCAGGAATTCGATTGGCAAATAACTGGGTGCATTCCAATTTTGCATTTATTCTTGTATCTTGGTTTGTTATTATTGTTCTGTTGTGGATTCCGTATGGTGTGCTAATGACAATAATACTGAGTGTTGCCATACTGACAATCCCTCCAATCCAAATTTCTAATTATTTTAGGCTCGATTCTGCACATACACGACAAGTAGTTAAAATCCTCAAAGAGGTCAAAATCCCTAACCCGGAATCTGTTGTTAAGATGTATCCACACGAACTATCTGGTGGAATGCGACAGCGGGTAATGATTGCAATGATGATGGCTTGTGAACCTAAGTTACTGATTGCTGACGAACCTACTACCGCACTTGATGTAACAATACAGGCTCAAATTCTGAAATTAATGAAGGATCTCAGAGATCGAGAAGGAACTGCAATCATGATGATTACTCACGATTTGGGTGTAATTGCAGAAACATGTGATACTGTAACAGTCATGTATGCAGGCCGTGTTGTTGAGACTGCATCCGTCACAGAATTATTTGCAAATCCAAAACATGCATACACTAGAGGATTAATTGCATGCACACCTAGCCTTTCGTCTGAAAGGAAGTCGATACTTCCTGCGATTCCGGGTCAGGTAGCAAATCCTTCAGATTTTGTAGAAGGATGTAGATTCTGTCAACGAATGGAAAGAACTGGTGAAACGTTGCTAAAGATCCCTGATTACAAAGAAATCAGTTCAGGTCATTGGGTGGAAATGTGTCCTATTTGCTTGGATGAAAATGAAGATAGGTGGGAGTGAACAATGTCTGACCAAGAGGAAATACTCATCGAGGCAAAAAACCTGAAGAAATATTTCCCTATTAAATCGGGTATGTTTTCTTCGGCAAAAGCTCATGTTAGGGCTGTTGACGGTGTGAATTTCACAATCAAAAGAGGAGAGGTCTTTGGCGTGGTTGGAGAATCGGGCTGTGGTAAAACAACCCTTGGCCGTTTGATTTTACGATTGATACCAATTACAGAGGGAACGATCCATTATTCGGGTTCCAATATCCAGAACATGAAAAATACTGAGTTACGCAGGAAGATGCAAATTGTATTCCAAGACCCCGGCGGCTCAATGAATCCTAGAATGTCAGTACGTTCCATAATTGGTGAACCCTTGATTGTTAATGGATTAGCAGATGGGGCCGAGTTGACCAAGAAAGTAGGCGATTTGCTCGAAATCGTTGGTTTGAAATCTAATCATATGACACGTTTTCCTCATGAGTTTTCGGGAGGGCAGAAACAGCGAATTGCTCTTGCTAGGGCACTTTCTTTGGACCCTGAATTTATCCTTCTGGACGAGCCAACTAGCGCACTCGATGTCAGTGTTCAGGCTCAAGTTCTGAATTTACTACAAGCGATACAAAAGGAGAGGTCGCTAACTTTTGTATTCATAGCCCACGATCTTGCTGTTGTACGTCATATTTCAGATAGAGTTGCAGTGATGTACCTTGGAAAGATAGTAGAGATGGCGGATGCAGATGAAATTTACAACAATCCTAAGCATGCATATACAAAAGCACTAATTTCTGCAATACCCAAACCAGACCCAAGTTCAGTAGTCGATAGGGAGGTGCTCAGCGGAGACGTTCCTTCTCCAGTTAATCCTCCACCAGGGTGTGCATTTGGTCACAGAGTAAATCACCCAAAATATCCTGATAGTATCGATTTAGATTTATCTCTAGTCGAAGCCGCACCTAATCATTGGGTCCAACCATGCCCATGTTGCACCGAAATATGAACAAAATCACTTTGCGTTGAATCTGTTCCGCCATTTGTGGAAGAGAGTCCGGAAGATGCTGACTTGTTTATTGACAAGCAACAGGAATCAGAAGCGGCATTTTGGCGCATAAAAAAAGCCATGGATGATTGGCGAGATGACAGAATTAAGCGTGTTATGGCTCAAGAGGGAGAGAGTATATTTCGTACACTGGGGCGTGTTCTGTACATTATTTCATGCATAATATTCGACGGTTTAATTCTCATCGAATTACCAATTTACATGGGTCGCTCAGCAGCCGCTTGGACAATTTACATACTTCTTTTGATATTTGCAGTCAGGCTGCAGTATGAATGTTACAAGAAATGGTTTGAAGTTGATGTTAGTCAGATTGAGTTCGAGAATCCTTGATTGGAAATAAGTCAGTGTCAATCCTCTCGAACCTTCTGAAAGAGGGGACGATTAAGCCCGCCATCGTTGTGAGAACCATTACAGAGACCGCTAGTGCAAAGGTAGTCAGAACGTTGGTAGTCTCAATCATCCAACCACCCATTAGAGGTGCAAACGGAATGAAAATTAGAGAACCAATCGCATCAAGGGAATTGACTCTCCCCCTCAGGTGTTGGTCCACACTATCCGACATAGTAGTTCTCCAAATCACTCCGAGGGTCCCTCCTAGAATACCCTCGATAAGAACGAATACTAGTATCAACAAGAATGGTATCGGCATCGCCCACATCAGCATACACCATGCGATGCCACCTATCAGCACGTAGAATACTAGACCCCTGGTTTTTTGCGGTATGGGTCTGATGCCAGCTAACAATGAACCAATCATCGCACCCCCTGCACCAACCGCGCCGAAGATTCCGAATTCCTTTGCCCCAAGCCCTTTGTTCTCAACTATGAACGGAATTCCGATTTCTATCGCCGAGTCACCGATATGCCAAATCATGAACATAGCGATTCCAGCAAATAGCCATGGCTGAGTTTTGACAAAAGCCCACGCTTCGGCCACTTCTTCCTTCAGACTCTCAGCATCGCTTTCCCTCTGAATAGGTACTTCTGATATAGTCCACAAAACCGCTCCACTAAAGAGGAAGGTTAGTACATCAAGGAACAGGCATACCTCAATCCCCCACCGTTCTACTGTGAACCCTCCAATGAGAGGGCCCAACATCCAAGCTAGTGTCATGGCAACTCCTCTAAGGGCGTTAGCTTGAGGTAGAATTTCTTCTTCAACTAGGTCAGGCACTAAGGCCCCAATGGCAGGAATCGAGAAGGCACCGGCACCTCCGGTAAGGAAGGTGATTACGAGTAGAGTATTGATCACATCGAAGCCAGCCATCAATGCAAACATCGCTAATGCGACTAGTACCGCTTGGGATAAATCTGAGATGAGAGCAACAGTTCTTCGAGGCATCCTGTCTACTACCATACCCCCGTAAAGAAGTAAAGGAAGGTGTCCCAGAAAGTAGGCAGTGAATACCATTCCATAGGCCTTGGGGCCACCAACTTCGGCAATGGTCCATCCCATGCCAATGATGAATATCGAACTCCCTAGCATATTGACGCCGTTTCCGATCAATAAACGGCGAAAATCCGGTATCTTCCATGCATTGGCTAAACTCACAACAAAACGCGTAAAAAGACACATTTCAATCTGCTTACTACTAGCCGAGTAAGAATACAATATGTCAATCGTTATTCGTTTGTCAATAAGAAGTGTTTTTTAGAAATAATTATTGTTCAATCAAACCATTTTTTATACTATACTTATTCAATCGTATAATTTATGGGTATTATGTTATGATATTGATAAATAATTATTCGATATATTGAACACATCGTGAAATATATTAACCGTAGATTATTCGATATCTCCTATGGACGTTAAGGCCAAACTTGAGTACATCTGGTTAGATGGATATGAACCGACACAGAACATGCGAAGTAAGACACTAATCAGGAATAATTTCTCGGGTAATGTTGAGGACTGTCCGATGTGGTCCTTTGATGGTTCTTCTACAAAGCAAGCCGACGGCGGAGATTCAGATTGTTTGCTAAAGCCCGTAATGATATTCCGTGATCCTCAAAGAATAAATGGTTATCTTGTAATGTGTGAAGTCTTGAACGCCGATGGAACTCCACATGCCAGTAACGGTCGCGCTACAATTGAAGAAGATGATGACGATTTTTGGTTTGGATATGAGCAAGAATATTTCATCATGGATGTTGAAACTCAACTTCCTTTGGGGTTCCCAGTAGGAGGCTATCCTGGCCCTCAGGGTCTTTACTACTGTTCTGTCGGCGGTAAGAACACCCACGGTAGAGATCTCGTCGAAGAGCACGCTGATTTGTGTATAGAAGCGGGAATTAACTATGAGGGAATCAACCAAGAAGTGGCATGTGGTCAATGGGAGTTCCAAATTTTTGCTAAGGGTGCAAAGAGAGCCGGAGACGAACTTTGGGTCGCACGATATCTTTTGGATAGATGTACTGAAAAATATGGTTACTACATTGAATACCACCCCAAGCCGATCAAGGGTGATTGGAATGGTTCTGGAATGCATGTAAATTTCAGTGATGGAAGAATGCGAGATGAGGGTGGAGAGAAGTTATTCACAGATATTTGTGAAGCGTTCGGTAGAAATATCGATGCTCATATGTCAGTATATGGTGCACACAATGAGCAAAGGCTCACAGGACTTCATGAGACGCAGTCAATTGACCAATTTTCGTATGGGGTCTCAGATCGAGGCGCCTCAATTCGAATCCCAATCGGTACAATTGAAGATGGTTGGAAGGGTCGTTTAGAGGACCGTAGACCAGCCTCTAATGCCGACCCCTACAAGATTGGCGCAGTCGTGATCACTACCACTAAGTCATCTTACTAGATAGCATTCTAGCTACCTCGTCAGCACAACCCCAGGAAAGGGTCACTCCTGCCCCTCCGTGTCCATAATTATGTATTATCAAGGTGCCATTTACGATTTCAGATTCTAGACGAACTTCACTTCTTGAAGGGCGAAGTCCCACAGATTCCCCGATAATCTTGCTACGGTCAAGTTCCGGCCAAACAGATTCACATTTTTGTAGGATTGTTTCACGGTCTGAATCACGTAATTCAAGGCTCCAGTCATCACTTTGAGCAGTTCCTCCAAGTACTGTACAATCTCTCCTAGGTATTGTATAGGTCAAGGTCTCCGGTTGTTGGTCAAACCGTCCAAATCCAGGATCTTGGTTAATGTAGATAATTTGGCCTCGAACTGGTTTTACCTCCGTATCTTGACATAGTTCTCTCGCACCTATTCCGCTACAATTCACGATAACTTCTGCAGAAATTGTGGTTAAATCATCTACTACATTTTCTTCGATTATTCCGCCTAAATCACGAGTACGTTGTAATAGCCAAGGCATGTAGTGATGCATTTCTATGATTGGTGATTCAAACTCCCATCCAAAAATCCAACCTTCAGGAATTTCGCTTGAGTCTAGTACTCGAAAGTGAGTAATATCATCTCTCCAACCTGGAAGTTCCACAACTTCACGCAGATATTCCCTACCAAATCTCATCGTAATTCCTGAATTAGGTTCGTCTTCCCCCAATCTCATCAATTCAGTATAAGTTTCAGCCGCCCATCGATCGGTTTTTTCAACAGGGTGCGCTAAAAATGGATACCACAATGCTGCAGCAGTATCTGAAACTAAATCCGGTGAAAATTCCCTAGCCATAACTAGAACATTATGTCCGGCCTCTAACAACCTGATTGCAGATGACAGGCCGGATACACCAGCTCCAATCACCACGCAATCCATATCTCTCCGCAGTTGAACAAACACTTCACATCAACGGTGCATAAGTGTCTTGAGAGACGCCATTATGTCGAGTCTAGTCGATAGTATGCCGAAGGTCAGAAAACCCAAGGGTGGATGGTATATCCCTCGCAAAAAAAAGCGCCAAACAGGACCTAGAGTAGCGCCTAGTGAAAAGGGTCTTCCCCCCTGTCCTGCATGTGGGGAGTGGTCGATGCAGAAGGATAACGATCGAGTTGAGTTGTATTGTGGTGCTTGCGGTGCAATCATGGGTTCAGGCTAGAGATTAGGGCTGAACCTCATATGGGACGCCACCTACCGAGTCTTGTCGCTGTGATGAGGAACCGCACCGGATGCCTTGGGCGTCGCGAGTGATGGGCGATCTGAGCGGCACTAGGGTGATTCCATGTCTAGGATAGTCACAGATGCAACTGGCAAGAGGTATTTGCTTGAAGATCCAGTACCTCTCACCCAAGCACCCGGGAACATACAATTGGCGACAAAAAGCAAGCCATGGAAGAATTACTGGAGAATGCTGGGAACTGTGATTCTTGCGTTTATTCTGATTTTGTTCGGCCTTACCTTTGTTATTGATGGTTTAATTAATCGAAATTTAGTTATTACCGGTCTAGGGGCTATTTGTTCCCTAATACCTCTTCCTTTCCTATTTATGCTGCATAGACCTAAGTTAGTTCATGTTAGGATGGCAACACCAGACCCTTCGGGAAAAAATCATCACCCCCTACCTGAAGGAGGTTCCCTCAAGACTCCTCAAAGAACAATCTTCCAGCGTTTTGTAATTCCAGATGATTCAGTCATCGATATGCCACCACTAGGTCAGGTTTGGGGTGCTTTTGTTGGAACATTGGTAATTGGAGTTATATTTTCTATTCCACTGATTCTATCATTTGCATCGGGAGATGAGGATTTCGTTTTCACTGTCTATTTCCTTTCTTTCATTCCCGTTCTACTTCTTTCTATAGCGGCATTTTCTATACCTGTATTTGCTTGGTGGGCGACCTCCTCGAAAATAATTGGTTTACCAACTAGGAGAAGAGACGCCGAATCCTGGATGATTGCTGGCATGGCGTCGGCCTTCCCAGCGGTAATTGTAAACAGTTTCATTTTCCCCTTTATTCTTCCAAGTGGTCTTTCTGAATCTACAGTAATGGATTTGGGCGCCGTAATTAGTGCACCTGTAGGTGAAGAAATTTTTAAATTTCTAGCAGTATGCTTGTTTTTACCTTCCATAAAAAATGCTAGAAAAGGTTTCCAAATAGGATTTACAGTAGGTCTTGGTTTCGCATTAATAGAGAATTTAATGTATATTTTAAGCAGTACAATTTTTGGCGGCGCAATAGGTCTAACTTTGACAACTCTAGTTAGAGGAATTGGTTCGATTCCTTTACACGGATTACTGACAGGAATTTCAGGATTCGGAATAGGTTATTTCTCCCAAGACACTGATGCAGATAAGCGAATGAAATGGTTGATTAATCGATTTACTATTAACTCGGTTGACTTTGCAGAAAATCTAGGCTTCGACATAGATGGTGACGGAGACTATTCAGGATTTGATGAATTTAGACCGACCTTTGAAGAAATCATGGCAAAAGACGAGGTCGAGTCTAATTGGAAATTAATCGATACTAAAACAGGTAATCCAATCGATGCCGCAGGTGTAGAGGTGATAGAAGTCAGCGATGCATTAGTCACGTCGTGGGATGCTGCAAATCTAAGGAAAGAAGATGGATTCAGAATAGTACCTCCCAAGAATGTTCTAGCCTGCTTAGGTATCGCTATCGGAGGACATGCATTTTGGAACGGAACTTCAGTTATGATGTCGGACTCAGTTATTATTAGTCTAGGTTCAACTACAATACTGATTGTTGTATTACTAATTCTCGCACGTGGTATATTGAAGGGGGTACGTTCTCTACCTGCGGCATAAGTCGCATTAGGGAATCCTTCATCACCCTCTGACGTCGTAATGGTAGGGTAGGACATGGACCCCACAAGTGACCAGATGATTTCTGTCGGACTAGTATCCGGCTTGCTGATGCTGTCTGCGGTATGTGGAATGCTCAATAGAACTGGTTTAATTGCCGCTACAATTGTAGGTCTCACAGTATCTTTGTTTGGTCATTGGACGTGGTTAGCAATTCTAATTTCATTCCTTGCAGTTGGCTCATTAGCTACCTTGTGGAAGTATGAAGAAAAGGCTGCTTTGAGATTAGCAGAGGAGAACAAAGGAGCTCGTGGTTGGCGGAATGTAATGGCCAATGGTGGCGTGGCTTCACTAGTCGCAATCGCGAATTTCGCACTTGATCAACCAGAGTGGGCTTACTTGGCGGCTTGCGCATCAATTTCTGTAGCCGCCTCCGACACCTTAGCGTCGGAAATAGGTAGTCTAGACTCTAGAACTAGAAGCATCATCAATCTAGAAGCCGTGCCTGCAGGAACCAATGGGGGTATGTCATTGACTGGTACATTTGCAGCATTAGGTGGTGCACTACTGATTGCATTATTGTCGGTCAGTCTTGCTTCAATTACCGATGTTGAAATCCCTCTATTGACTATGATGGTAGTTGTTACATCAATCGGTTGGCTTGGTTGCCAAGTCGACTCCATTTTAGGAGCCTTATTTGAGAATAAAGGCCTAATCGGAAAGCACACAGTAAACTTCCTTGCAACACTATCTGGTGCGTTAATGGCTATATTTTTCCATATCCGCTTCCTCTAAGAGGAAGCGTGTTCTAAACCCAAATAATCCGCTTAAGTCGAATACAGAGAAGCGCGAGGTTTGAATGCCAGTCCAATGAGGGGTCCAGTGAGAGGTGTAACCGTTGTTCAGGTCAAGGGCGCTCACAACAGCAATTATTTTGCTTCTTGTGGGGACATTCGTCGCTAGCACAACTAGTGCCCAAGATGCAGAGGAATTTGGTCCAGGACTAGAAATCAGTATCCCCCAAAATCACAATATTTTCCTTCACGGCACAGAAGAGATACCAGAACTTCGCAGAGATTGGCCTATACTCACAGGAATACCCGGGGGTTCAGCTAGTTTCTCCAAAACAACAGGAGCGCCTCAAAATCTTGTAGATGTTCAAGGAATACCCATCGTAGAGGCGCTTTCACTAAATGGTACAGTCACGGTTGAATTGTATGCTTCATTGGAGGCAAAATCTCCAGTATGCAGGCAAACCAATGTAATTCCAGGTTCCCCAGCGGGTGCCACAACTCAATTCTATGTCACCCTACGTTGGGGTTCTTTCACCCTCATCAATGGTATGGCAACGAATGTTGTAACCATGGAAGAATCCTACACGCAATCTCATATTTTCCAAGTTGAGGTGCCTGTTGATGATGTGGCTTTAGGGCCAGGGGATGCTTTGTCTCTACAAATTTCCGTTCAACATGATTGTGTTCAACCGGGCTCATTGTGGTGGGGTACCTATGATGCAAAAAGTGGAATCACATTTTCGGGGGACTTGATTGACCCAAAATTAGATCAGGTCACAGATTCAAATCGAATAACTAGAATTGAGTTTACACCCATTTCTCCTTGGGGTCCTTCGGATTTTTCACAACAAGTAATCGAAGTCGTAGGTCCTATGGATAGTTACGAATCTATGGTTCATGGATTCGGTCAAGAGGATCAAAGATTGGAGCACTTCGAGTCACCTCATTCCTTTAGGGTAGGTGAAGCAAATAGGACCGTTCTTACTTGGTCTACATCAAAATCCTTGGAACCCGGATTGTACATGATTGATGGTTGTTTCAAACTTCAAGACCAAGACCCCGCTGAACCTTGTGATGTGATTGGTGTATTGAAATTCGAAGTAAAGGAAGACCCTCAGGCCCTATTGAGTGGAACATGGGTAGCGATAATGATTCCACTTGGAGTCATTACTTGGCTAGGTGCTTCAATGAGGGAGGCTATGTTGCCTCTTCCCGCTTATGCAGTGATTATTGTCCTCGCCATAGCGAGTATCGGTCCAGCGACCCATTTGCCAGACATTGATGCGAACTCACCGCGTTCCGATGGTGCCGCACCATCATTCACTCTACTGGAACATGGTGGCGAGGGGTCTGTATCTTTGTTTGAATTACTATCAGATTCCGACGCTGTTGTTGTTGGTATGTACGTACCCGGTTCTGCTAATGCAAACCGGCAAGCAAATGATTTCCAAATGGCTGATGCATTAATTGACAGAGATGTTTCCTTCGTTCAAATTGCTACTGGAAAGGGAGTCAGGGCGGTTGATTTAGACTCCCATTCGGAAATAATAAACGGATCTTGGCCATTATTGATGGACAATGCCGATGCTAGCGTTGGTAAGTCCTTCCCCAGTGGAGCGAGCGATGCAGTGATTATTATCGATGCAGCAGGGTTCATCACAGATTGGTCACCTGGAACTTACTCAAGTTCGGAGATTGCAGACGCTGTTGACGAAGCAACGAAGGGTTCCGGACATACTGTATTTGATCCACTAACCTTGCTTTGGGGTACGGCCTTACTTCCGTTGTTCGTTCTCGCAATGCCACGAGAGAGGAAATATCAGCAACCGGATGAAGTTCTTCTACCTGGCTCGGGTATATTGTTAACATTGCTTGCAGCAGGTGTTGGATTTTCTCTATGGGCAATACCGATTTCATTGATGGCCGCTGGAGGCTTAGGTGCTTGGTGGATTTGGATTGAGTTGGTACTTGCTCTAATTCTAACCTACCATGGTTTGCGAACCCTAACTAGCGGCAGAATTCCTGAGGTCGATTGGATTTCCAACAAGATTCATTCTAGTCTGCCAGAGCAGTATAGGGATTGGAGAAAGGCCTCATCTTTTAGCGACGACGTCCATCTAGGAATCTGGGTGGCTTGGTTGATTTGGTTACGAACTCCTGATTTGGTAGCTCAGGGAGTAGGGGCAGTAGCACGTACTGGTATTCTTGGAATTATTCTCTCTGTATGCATTTTACTGGGGCTAATTATTGCGTCAGGTCTGACTGTAGTAATCGCTCGTGCAATAATCGGAGTAACTGGCCCAATTCCTAGAACGCTAGGTAGCTTGAGTGTAGGAATTCGCCCGAGAGCATGGGGTCTAGCGAGTGCAATATTGGGGTCCTGGTTACTTATCAGTCTACTAGTTGGTCCGGTATTTGGTAATTTTTGATTTCGAATAATCAACTCTTTCTAAACTAACCAACCGAGAGCATCATAAGAGTGTAGCCACTCGTCTAATCACAGATTGGGGGTATAGTATAGCCCGGTATTATTACCGGCTCCAGACCGGTGGAGGGGGGTTCAAATCCCTCTGCCCCCACCATAAAACTCATCGTGGTCATACCTAATATCTTCAGATTCATTATGTGGTGGGATTGATGAAGTACGGCCGTTCGTCCTCGCTCAATGGACAATAGGTCGATTGCAGTAGCAATGGTGCTTATCCTATTGTCACCACTTGCTGGAAGTATTGCGGTCCCTAGTGCAAATTCTAATTATGCTCCCTTGGTCTCAACAGGATTTCAGTTAATTGAGGAAGGACAGACAACTGAAATCCCTATTCAGGAGCCAATTTGGTGGGATTCTGATCTAAATTGGTGGGAACACACTTCATTAGATTCAGATCGTAATGGAATACATGACTCATTACAAACGGAAATTGGCCTTGTCAATGTAGGCATATCTTATTCGCGTGATGTTACAAATTTGGACAAAAAATCATTGGAAGATTTGGGTTTTGATATCCACATTGAGTTACCAATTGTGGACGCGTTATTACTTGGGGATGTTGACGCGAGTAAGATTTGGGAATTAGCCGAATTAGATGGTGTGGTTATGGTAGAGCGATACGGCTCGTTGGTCTTCTTCGGAGATATCCAAACCCTGGCCGTAAAAGCCAAGAATTCTTCAGAATATCCGGTTGCAGCATGGGACTTTGGAGTAACCGGTAAAGGAATTAATATCGCAATGGTAGATACCGGTGTCGACAATGAACATCCTGGGCTTAATACGAAATTTGTAGCAGGATATGATGCTGTTTGTTTCGTACATTCAGACCCACAGTGTATACTTGCAGGAGGTCGCGAGGATGACGGGTCATTCGATCCTGATGACGGTAACCAACATGGCACTGCTTGTATGGGGATGGCTAGCGCAACTGGTATCGAAGCCGATGGCTCTCAATCTGAATTCTATGGTTCAGCACCAGATGCTGGTTTAGTGGACGTACGAATAGGGACCGATGTTGGTGCAGGACCATTTGAAAATTATCTTCTGGAACAGGAGTTTTACGAATCAGCAATGAACGGACTACAATGGATTATCGATCATCGAGACGATGCTTGGCCTGGGGTTGAAGAAGAAAGTCACGGGATTGATATCATATCTCTCTCATGGGGAATAACTAGCCACGAGAATGGAGGTTCAGATGGAACTGACATGCATAGTAGAATTCTAGATGAGGCTATGGAATTAGGAGTAGCTGTTTCTAACGCTGCTGGTAACGATGGAGAGGACAATGATGGACTGTCTGGAATGAGTGCCTCTTCTCTCTCAATCACCGTGGCTTCAACCGATGATCAGAATACTGTTAACAGGTCCGATGATACAATTGCTGGATATTCTTCCCGAGGGCCTCGCAAAGACAATGGAGATGGAAATCCGGTAAACGAATTAATCCCCGAAATCAGTGCACCGGGTACTAACATAATTCAAGCAGAAGGATGTGTGTCAAGTGGAGGTTGCAATAATTTCCTAGGCGGAGATGCATCTCAGAACACCTACACTGGAAGGGGTAGTGGAACCTCTTACGCAGCCCCTGCAGTAACCGGAATCGTAGCATTGATTTGGGAAGCGAACGAAAACCTGACTCCATTACAGATTAAAGAAATCCTCAAACATACATCTGAATTACGAGGAGAAGCCAGCGCCCCAGAGGTCGATCCGTATTGGAATAGAGAATTTGGATATGGAATGGTAGATGCTTTGGCTGCGGTTGAACTTGCAATATTCCTTAGAGAAAGCGGACAGACCCCATTAATCGATCCTACATTACAGAACCACAGACTGAATCTATCTTCGGATGGAATAATCAACATGACAGGTCACGCTTGGGGTCAGGCAGGAAGTATTGACAGAGTGGAATATCGAATTGATGGCGGAGAGTGGATGGAGACGACTTATTCCGCTACACCAAGCGAAATAGGCGCATTGAATCCCTTTGAGTGGCACATTCTATTGGATCCAAAAAAACTGAGTTCAGGTAATCACACAGTTGAGGTACATGCTGTTACAGGCGCAATGCATTCACTACCTGTATTCTTCGAAATCGAGGGCACAGGTGTGGTTTCAGAATCGATGTCGATTCCACCAATTGCAGTCGGTATTGTGATTGTTGTTGCATTGGCATGGGTTGCATCATTAGTGCTAATCCGATTTCGTTCAGATGACGAGATTGAGGCAATAATTAACAGCGTTAGAAACCGAGATGAGATTGAAGAAGTTGTTGAAGCGGAGTTAATCGACTCTGAAAATTAGTATTCATTACAATTCAGCTATTTTCTCAAATCAAACGCCGAATCCGAAGGATTCGAGGGTGTTAGTTCAAATGCTCATTCTATCCTCCGTAGGTCATGGTGCGGTTTTCCGAACGCGCGAACAGCATTCGTCCTACAGGAGTTCGCCGAATGTTCGACATGGCCGGTGATGACGCAGTCCAGTTTGGTTTAGGTGAACCAGACTTCCAACCGCCAGATTTGGCCATAGACGCTTTCGAAAAGGCCATGCGAGATGGACGAAACAAATACACAACTACTGCAGGACTACCGGAACTAAGGCAAAAGATAGCAGAGACCTGGCATTATCTTTCTCCAAATCTCGACGAATCTAATGTCTGCATCACAATGAGCGGAACAAACGCCTTGCTGGATATTTTCCTCGCCCTCGTAGATCCTGGAGATGAGGTCCTAATTCCAGAACCATATTTTCCGTTATATCCTCCCGATGTAGTTATTTGTGGAGGTCAACCCTCGCTTTATCCCTGTAGATTTGAGAATGGTTTCGTGCCGAAAATTGAGGATTTAGAGGGCTTGGTAAATGAGAATACAGTGGCCATTTTGTATAATTTCCCAAGTAATCCCACCGGCGGTAATGTCACCCCAGAGGAACGTGATGAACTACTTGCTTTTGCAGACCGTCATGATTTATGGGTCATCACCGATGAAGTATATGACAGAATAGTCTACGATTGTGAACATGTATCCTTCCTAGGAGCCGGTTATGACAAGGTCATAATGATCAATTCTTTCTCCAAAACCTTCGCTATGACAGGTTGGCGAATCGGTTACATTCTCTCTGAGAATTTAGAGGCGATGACACACATAACAAAGATGCAGTATTACGTCACTGCTTGTAGTAATGATGCCATGCAATATGCAGTGCTAGAAGCAATGGAAAAAGCTTCAGATTACCCTGCCAAAATGTGTCAGGAATTCAAGGCTAGAAGAGACTTGATTTGTGATAGGCTAAACGCAATGGAAGGCGTTTCATGTCATGTTCCGACTGGAGCTTTCTATGTATTCCCCAAGGTCGATGTGCCCGGAATGAACAGTGAAGAAGTAGCAATGGCGTTATTGGAGGGGGGTGTTCTTTGTAGCCCTGGTTCAGCTTTTGGAAAGGCAGGTGAAGGGCACCTTCGATTCGCATACACCATCGGTCGAGATGATATCTCACGAGGCATGGACCGAGTTGAGAAGGTCTTGGCAGAACTTCGTGATAATTGAGTAGGTGTCGCATTGTCTGGAATCGAAACCCTGTTCTACTTTGTCATAGGGTTTGCAATATTTAGCTATGGTGCTGACAAGTTAGATTCTAAGATAGTAATAGTATTGGCAATTATAGCCATTATTGGACTATACGTTGCGGGGCCGCATACATTCCTTTTCGGAATGATATTGGCTACTGGTTGGTCTCTGTTGAACACGGGTGTAGAGCGGATTTTTCCAATCTTAAACTAGTCATCAAATAGCCCGAATGGCAGATCAATCATTCTATTTTCATCTTCTTTAGATTCATCATTAATTCCTCCGTTCTCTTCAGTTTTGGTAGTGCGGCTCCATGGTGGTAAATCTTTCGAGGATAAATCTGAATCATCCTTCTCTCCACTCGGCGAACTCTCTTCTTCTAGCAAATTTTGATTCAGATTCTCAATTTTCTCTTCAGGATCACGCATCCAATCGGGCATATCATGTGCGCCGGCAAGAACTGAAATAGTGGTAAAAACTGCAACAGGAAGTACAGAAATAGCTACTAGGAAATCAATTATTGCGGCATCCGGAATTTGGTCAGCTGGCATTATCGATTTCATTAATACAGCCTCAAGTTGGACATTATGCCAGGCTTGATAATCTACATCTAATCGTTCTAGGGATAACTGTAGCATCACTCTTGCAATAATCCAGAAAATTATGATAGGAAGTATCCAAGAAAATTTAGAGATTCTGGCGAGAATTTTCCTGAACCAAGCGGCGATTCCAATAAGATGTCTTGAGTACACTGGTTGTATCCTAAGGCCAAACCATAGTGCGATGAAGTAACCAACCATACCTAATTCAAATGCCTGTTCGGGTTCAACAAATCTTTCAGGTATGCCTTCCATAATTAACAGTGGAATTGCGATTAATGCAACCTGGATGGGTATGGCTAAAATTTGTAATCCTCCATGGATTGAGAATAAATCGTATGTATCGGTCCTACTACTAACCAAACGTGCCATTTTACCATAGGGGCTTCTCTGTAAGTTTAGTCTCGCTCTATCGATTAACTCCGGTGTATTGACGTTTCTCCTTAGGCCTAGAACAGTGAACCATCCACCTCTGTCTACAACGCTTGCAGGTGAGTAGGCACCTGCAATTAGGGCCAGAATTAAAGAGAGTGAACCATACATTAGTCCTGCAATAATTATCCAATCTAGAGCCGCTAAGTCGATATCGAATGAAAGTTGATCTCCCTCGTTTTTTATTGACAATAAATAGGTGAGCGAGAATCCTATAATCGGAGCTACTGTAACTTGTCCGAGGACTATGATGGCTAGAACTAAGCGCGGAAATAATGGGTTTGCACTCCTAGCCATAATAGCCATCGCACCTACTAGGCAACATAAGGCCTTCATAGATTGAACAACAATGGATACCTGTTACTAAACACCTCAATGATTAGCCAATAACTAATCTGATGCCGCCCGAAGGGCGGCGCACGCACTTACCGAACCTTCATACCCGAATCGATATCGCAGAAGTTTGTTGTCCATGCGTAATCTGCCACTCACAATTTTCGCTATTCTGATGGTGACGTCCCTTTCGCCATTGGCATTCGGCCCTGCACTGGAACATAATCCAACTCGTGAAGTGTCACCAAGAGCACTGATTGATTTCGGAGTCTCCGACATAGAATTGGGTAACAGTTCATTGCAAGCTCGTGAATGGACCAATCCTGATGACAGCATTGTTCAGTATGTAATGAGAGATGAATTGATTCAGATTAATGTCACATTTACTCAGGTCGGAACATCCGGCCAACCGGCCAGTGCTATTGGAAAAATGCAAATCTGGCATCCAGTTGGAGTTATGGTCGCAGAATGGTCAGTCAATATGACTCTCTCAGGTGGCCAGTCCTTTAGAGCCGAATTTTATTGGACGCCAACTGCTGCACAGAGTTACCTAGACGATGATGGATATCTGCTAGGAGGAATCATTCTCCGAGGAATTGTCGACGGTGGTCTTGCCGATGATAATTACGAAAACAACGAATTTGATAGGCTGATGCCCGTTGCAATTTGGAACGACCCCATGGAAAACGGAATTTGTGGTGACATTGATGGAGATGGAACAATCGATTGTCCGAATCAGCTAAGTTACAACAATCCTACATGGGTAGGTGCTGGGTACGATACAGACGGTTCTGTTTCTGACGACCCCGATTACTACGGTCATTGGAGAATGGATAATTCTTCAAGCGCCGTAGGGGAAAGGCATTGGAGAGTATCTCGACAAGGCGCGGATTATGCCAGCAACAGGATGGACAGACTTTGGTGGGGATGGCTGACTCCATTCGACTCCTGCGAGGACCCAGGCCACGGACTTGGTACTGGAACTTATGACCCAACTGTATCAACAATTTATGCCAACTATTTCTGCCGAGCACGTATCCGTGGATTCGATTACCTGAACTTGCAGTTAGTTACTCATGCATGGGGTAGCATGGGTCAAGGAGATACAATTCGATTAGAGGCAGATGCTGGTAATGAGGAATTTTACAATTATACCGCAATGCCATTGTCAACAACCTTTGGAAACTGGACTCAACTTGTTTGGAACATGACAGACGTCCACCCCACTGGCGATTACACTGTGGCTTTCAGATTTGACTCTGATTCATCATTTGCGACACAAGGAATCCATCTCGATGGTTTCATCCTCTTTGGAATAGAAAGAGTTCCTGAATATACTCTCGACGTTGAGTGTAACGATCCTCTTCCCAATGCATACATCGTGATTCCTGCAGACCCTACGCCTCCTACCCTAGGATGTACTGTAAAGAACAATGGATATGTCGATATTACTCTTCGAGTTTATACCGATGTTTCCAACCAATCTTGGATGTGGGATTTCCCTCTCAGAATCGAGTCTAACCACCCAACTGATTTCGATAACAATGTTGTGACAAAGAATATCAAACCACTCGAAACTATGGATTTATGGGTAAACCTAACAATTCCAGATGGAGCAACAGTGCAAGAGGTAGATTGGTATATTCATATTGGAGACGGATTAACTAATTTCTCTAAATGGACCATTAATCTTCCAGTGGACGTAACTGCGTCCTATTCCTCATATCTGACTCAAAAGACATTGGAAAATCCTGCTATCACCTTGCTTCCCGGAGAGACAGGTGATGTACTTATGACACTGAAGAACACAGGTAATCAGAGGGCAATTTGGAACCTAGGAGGGACATTTGCCGACAATCGTTGGAGTGCATCCAATCTTGTTTGGACCAATGAGACCGGTGTCGAGATTACGAGCATTGAGATGGACCTAAACGAAAAATTGGAACTTAATGCTCGGATCATAACACCTGAGGAAATAACTCCTGGGGAATATGCGATAACCCTAATCGCTAGTGGTAGAGCTCCGGCTAACTTCCAAACGGAATGGACAATTAATGTAGAAGTCCCGATAGATCACGATCTGAAACTAGTGCCTCAAATCAGGGAAATGATGGCACCTGCAGATGGGGCTTTGCGTTGGATAGAAATTCAATTGGTAAATGATGGTAATTCGGAAGAGGCCTTCGATTTATCAATCGCCGCGGACTGGCGCTTAGGATTGGAGATGAATGCTGAACAAACTCTTGGAATTGACCCATTCGGAGGTGACACCAGCGTCCTGTTGATGTTCCCTATGCCTTACGGAATAGAGAACGAAACCTACCAAATTTGGGTTCATGCAACAAGTACAACTAATCCAGAATATCAGAGGAGTGTACAATTATTGCTCACAGTCCCCGAAACATATCTTATTGAAATTCCAGACCTAGACCTAACAAATGAGGTATATCGTGCAGGAGATGATGCTAGAACAATGCGATGGGAGGTTTGGAATAATGGCAATATGCCTGACAAATTCACCGTTTCTTTCGATAAGAGTCACGAGGATATCACCGTTTTTGCTACTGGTCTAAATAATGGAAAGACGGATTGGATAGAACCAGGCTCCTCTGTTAATTTAACTGTAAGTTACTCCTTCGACCAAGGCGCTGATGGCGATAGGACAGTCACTTTGATTGCCGAAAGTCAACAGGCAGGAACAGTAGGACAAACCGTTTCGGCAGAAGGAGAAGCGGACTTCAAGGTAGGACAAGTTGGTTGGCTTCTGGTCACACCACCAGCAGGCGTGGTGATTGAAGATAAGGGAGAAGTCACCTTAGAATTCTCAGTGAAGAACCTAAACCCCTCTTCAGAACAACTAATGCGAGCAGATATCGATAGAATCACTGAGCCTGAGTTGTTCTTCAACGTTTTAGATGTTAGAGTTGATAGTGAAGATCGAGATTTTGTTCTTCCAGCAGATGCAACAAAGATTGTCACAGTCACAGTCGACATAAATCAAGAGAATCTTGACAATTTGGCAGAAAATACGATGACCTTCAATGTAATTTTGACCGTCGATTCTGACATTGACAAGGTATCGGCGTCAACAACAATACAACTTGTCAAAACAGTTCAAGTAGAAGATGGACCAGATGTAGGATTCATGGCTAAACTTGCTGCTAACATCGTATTTGTTATTGCAGGATTGGTGGCGATGATTGTTGTATCGATAATTACATTCAGGGTCGTAAAAGAGGCAAGGGCTCCCTTAGAGGAGTACTCCAGTATCGAAGATTATTCCCCGAGTTTTGTCAATCTTGGAGATGATACTTCAGTTCCTGCAGCCCCAGATCTACCGGCCGCAGATGAGGTTGCCAATTCTATGTATGGCGGTTCGGCTGAGATATTTGAGAATAAAGCTGCAGAAATGCCACCACCTCCACTACCAACTGACGAGGAACCACCTGCACCTGAATTTGCTTCTCCAGATGAACCAGAACCTGAGGTTGAGGCTACTGAAGAAGCAGAATTACCTCCTGGTACCCCACCAATCCCTGAGGAAGGCTTACCACAAGGGTGGACCATGGAGCAGTGGACCTATTATGGTGAGAAATGGTTAGAACAAAACAAGGACGAGTAATCTCCGAAAAATGAGTGACGACTCCTAAATCCCTGCTCGCGCCTGCATGTGCGAGGCCTTATGACCCCCACTTGGGTCGGCGGATTGCTGGATTCTGGAGCGTGATTTCCGATGTACAACGGTCAACAACCAATTTTCATACTCAAAGAAGGTACGACTAGAACGAGTGGTAAGTCTGCTCAAAGCAACAATATTGCTGCCGCAAAAGCAGTTTCTGATGCGGTTAGAAGCACCCTTGGACCAAAGGGTATGGACAAGATGTTGGTAGATGCAATGGGCGATGTGGTAATCACCAACGACGGTGCAACTATACTCAAGGAGATGGACATTGAACACCCTGCTGCTAAGATGATTATTGAAATCGCTAAGACACAGGAGCAACATTGCTTTGATGGAACAACAAGTGCGGTTGTTATCGCCGGAGAATTGCTCAAGCGGAGTGAAGACTTGGTTGAGCAAAACGTTCATCCAACTGTCATTTGTGAAGGATTCAGGCTTGCTTCAGACAAGGCTGCTGATCTTATCGACTCACACGCCATTGAGGTCAATGAAGAAAAATTACACGAGGTCGCAAAGACCGCATTAACAGGAAAGAGCGCGGGCGCAGTCAAGGAATTTCTTGCTGACATATCTGTAAGAGCAGTATTGGCAGTGGCTCAAGATGATGATGATGGAGTAGTTGTGGATTTAGATGACATCAAGATTGAGAAAAAGCAAGGTGGTTCTATCAAGGATAGTACTCTTGTGGATGGAATTATCCTAGACAAGGAAAGGGTACACTCAGGAATGCCTCGCTCGCTCGGAGATGCAAAGATTGCATTGATTAATTCTGCAATTGAGGTAAAGAAGACAGAGGTAGACGCAAAGATTCAGATTACAGATCCAAATATGCTTGCTCAATTCCTCGATGAAGAGGAAGCCTTCCTCAAGGGGCTAGTCGATACAATCATCGCCAGTGGTGCTAATGTTGTGATTTGTCAGAAAGGAATCGACGATCTTGCTCAACATTACATGGCAAAGGCTGGTCTTTTCGCTATCCGCCGAGCAAAGAAGAGTGATATGGAAGCCCTATCGAAAGCAACTGGTGGAAATGTTATCACAAATATCGACGACCTTAGTGATGGAGATCTTGGTCGAGCTGCTAAGGTCGAAGAGCGGAAAATCGGAGATGCGGATATGGTATTCATCACCGGCTGCCCACAAGCCAAGAGTGTTAGCGTACTACTTCGAGGTGGTACAGAGCACGTTGTAGATGAAATCAGGCGTGCCTTCGACGACGCGGTAGGTGTAGTTGCAGTGGCTCACGAAGATGGAGCGGTCTTGACTGGCGGCGGTTCGGTTTTGGCTGCGATTAGCCGAGAACTACGTTCCTATGCAGAAGGAATCGGTGGTCGAGAACAGATGGCTATAGAGGCCTTTGCAGGCGCTCTAGAGGTTATCCCACGAACTCTAGCCGAGAATGCAGGATTAGATCCTGTCAACACAATCATTGATCTTCGAAAGGCGCACTCAGAAGGCCTCTCCTCACATGGCGTAAACGTCTATGATGGAGGAGTAGTGGATATGGTAGATAGCAAGGTCTACGAACCAAGCCGAGTCGTCGAGCAAGCAGTTCAAAGCGCATCTGAGACCGCTGTAATGATTCTCAGGATTGATGATGTAATCTCCAGCAAGGGGGCTGGTGGTCCCGACCCTACTGACTTTGATGGCTTTGATATGTAGGGTCCAATACGACCGTAGGTCGTAGCCCTAGTTTACATCAAGTTCAATAATCTCATTATGGTCCAATTGGATATCAGCCCAAGGCTGAGTCGGTGATGTCTTGACAAAAGAGGTCGAAGAGAATGTTCAGGTGAGCGGAGATGATCTTGGAGAACTTCTGAGTGCTGGCGACCGAAGTTTAGCTATCCTATTTGGTTCACAATCAGGTAACTCTGAGGCCTTGGCTGCTAAGTTTTCTAAGCAGGCTTCGAATTACGGCCTTGAGGGTACTGTATACGATATGGATGGCTTTGACTTCGCATCTCTATCTGGGATGTCTCGAGTCCTGATTGTTTGTTCAACGTGGGGCGAGGGGGAGCAACCTGACAATGCTGAGGCCCTATGGGTCGCTGCGAATGCGAACGGAGCGCCTTCTCTCAGCCAGACTCACTTCAGTGTCTGTGCACTTGGAGACACGAGTTACGAACTCTTCTGCGAATCCGGCAAGGAATGGGATAAGCGCTTCGAGGAGTTAGGTGCCACTAGATTGGTTGACCGAGTTGATTGTGATGTTGATTACGAATCTATGGCGGCCGCTTGGGCACTTGATGCAATGGCAGCCATGACCGCGGTGGACGGCACCGGTGTATTCCATGAGGATATGGTAGATGCAATCAAAGAATACGTCGCAGGTGGCGATGAGGGCGCCGACGGAGAAGATGGATTTACTGTGCCCGATATTACCGCAGAGTCTATACAAGCAGAAATCAGTATCTTCCGATACAATCCTGAGGCCACAACAACCGGATTGGACACTTGGGTTTGTGCAATGCCCGGTCACTTGAGCCTTCTAGAGGTGCTTCGAACCATCAAGAGCACTCACGACGGTAGCCTTTCATTCCGTGATGGTACTTCCGATGACTCAACCACAGCGATTTGTGTAAATGGCCGTTTGGTGCAACCTGGATTAGTCCGTCTGGACTCGGTAGCGCCAACTAGAGACGGCGTACTTAGGCTACGAATTGATCCTTTACCTGGATTCGAAGTAGTCCGAGATTTGGTAGTCGACCACTGGTCAATGGAGCGCCGGAGAGAATCTACTCAACCTTGGATGATTGCCGCAACCCGAGAAGGAGCCGCCACCATGCAAGGAAACATTGGTTTGATGGAGCCTAATGTTGCAACCGCTTTACATTCAATTGCGGACTTTGGAAGTCCAGCCTTATTGCAGGCATCTTCGGACGCAGTCCCACACGCAAATGGTTACCTAGGACCTGCAGTTTTGGCGTCTGTTTGGGCAAGGAGAAATGACCCTAGGTCCTCTGCCTCCTCTGTAGGTATGCTTGACAAAATATTGGGAAGTTCTAATGGAATCAAGGCTGAAACAGATCTTACGAGTATACGAAGGCAGAACGGCTCGGGATTAGTTGTCTCAGAAGCCCTGCTAGACGCGAAGACACATGTCTTGGAACGAGAAGCATACAACGGCCGTCATGGTAAGCACGTTTGGTGGTACACTTGGACGCTGAAGTCAAGCGGAAAGGTCAACGATACTGTACTATATCGTCAGGTATTGGGGCCAATTGGTCTGATAGGTAATTTAACATCTGGAGTAACTGCTCGAATGATGAGCGGCTTCACGAGAACTGGCGGAGATATGATTGCTGATATGCTGGCTTTAATTGCCCCGCCTGCAGGCATTGGAAAAATGCCACGTCAATTTAATTCTTCAGTCAATAATCATCACGAAGTAGTTGCGATTTTCAACGAATTGGACGGCAGGTTCTGAGGTGATAATGTGGCAGTCAAATATGCTTATCACCCCGGAAATGTATCTCATAGCAGTTCCCCAGAGGTCGCTGTAACGATGGAGTCTTTCGCGCGTGCAATGGGTATTACTCTAGTTCCACTTTCCGGTGCAACAAGTTGTGGAGCTGGAATTGTTAGGCAAGCAAATCGCAGGTTACAATTGACCCTCAACGCTCGAACATTTGCTATGGCCGAAGCAGAGGGGCTGAACATCCTGACTCCATGTGCCGCAACCGCTGGTAATTTGCAAGAGGACTTGATGGCATTACAATCCGACCAAATCCTCATGCAAGAAGTCAATGAGACTCTAGATAATACGTGTGGATTAACTATGACTGGCGAGGTCGAGATTCACCATTTATTGCACGCAATAGTAGATGAAATCGGTCTCGATAAACTAGAGGAGAAGGTAAAGAATCCAATCGATTTTGCAGTAGCGGGATACTATGGTCCAAACATACAGCAAGAAGGTGCTTGCGGCGGTGACGATGTTTACGATCCAAATTACCTCGAGCAGGTAATCTCTACTATAGGCGGTACTCCTGTAAGTTGGGAAGCAAGGACTCAGAGTGTGGGTGTTCCGGGTCTATTTGGAGAAGAGCCGACAGTGATGAAACAAGCCGCCGAGGCACTATCCGAAGCAAAAGCAGAGGGTGCTGACATGATTGTTAGCGCTTGTAACCTCTCCCAAGCAGTACTCGATATTTACCAAGGTAAAGCAGGTCGAAATACAGGTCTTTCAACTAATATTCCAGTGATTCATCTGTGTGAGATACTTTCCTTTGCACTTGGATGCCATAACAAGAGATTAGCACTCCTTAGGACTAGAATCGCAGTAATTGGCGATTGATTTCAATCTTCTACTGGGTTGAATTGTTCAAGACCTGTTTGACCTCTTGGCCTGAAAGTCGAGGGAGATAGTTCACCTGAGTCAGTGGGTGCGTTTTGCTCGGTTATTTCTTCAACGTCCTTTAGCACGGGTCGATTTTTTTTCCTAACTGCAATTACAAACTCACTTGCAGAAATTTCCTCTCCATTCTCACCTACCGAAAAGTTACTCAAATTAGAGAGGTCAACATGAGTACTTCGAGCTAGTTTACGTCCAACTCTGGCTACTGCTCTTTGCATATTTTCTTCGCGCCTAAGGGCCGCCGCTCTAGCACCTTCATCACGGGTATCTTCTGCGATTAATACCGCAACATCTCCATCGCGATGTCTACCTGTTCTACCTCTTCTCTGAATTGTGCGAATTTCACTTGGAACTGGCTCATAGAAGATTACTAAGTCCGCGGTTGGTATGTCCAATCCTTCCTCTCCAACACTAGTAGCTATCAGCACATTACCTTCACCTGAACGAAAAGATTCGATTCGCTCAATTTGTTGTTTAGGAGTCAAACCTGTTCCGCTAGCCCGTTTACTCTGTCCAATGAATTGTATCGGTTTTGCGCCCTTTAGGTCAAGTAAAGCTTGTTCCAATGCAGTGACTGTATCTCTAAATGTCGCGAAGACAATAATTCTTGATTCTGAATCTCGGCGAAGTCTTTCTCTGATCAGCCTTCTAACCGCGCCAACTTTACTATGTAATTCTGACATCTCTGCTAGGGTTTCCCGAAGTGCCCTGACACGTGAATCTCTAAGCAAATTTCGAGTATTTTTCTTTTCAGCATCTTCTCCTTTTTCTTTCCTATCGAGGAATTCTTTAGCCGCTGCTACACCTTGGCAAAGAAGGTGGTTAATTAGGTGGTGAAGGGACATGGCTAGGCCAATTCGACTCATGGAACCGTAAGCATCTGCCTGGCCTCTACGGACTGCCAAATTGGCTCGTTCCATAGCATTAGCAAGACCTCTATGTGTTACTGCACCGGGCATCACATATCTGCCCAATCTTCTTTCTCTTTCGACAATGGTTTCCTGCCATCGAATGAATGGTTCTACTAGTTCACGAATTTCATTTGGAACCCTAACTCTCAATTCTTCAATTTCGAGATTTGCTAGGTGTTCTGAAAGCATATCATCTTCCGATGTTCGTAGGTGGATTCGCCCTACTTGGAGTCTATTGCAAATTTCTTCCACCTTCTGCATGTTCGAACCTGGACTTGCAGTCATTCCGAGAATCAGTGGGTCATTTGCAAACTCTAGGTATAGGTCAGCAACCTGCGCCTCAGCGCGTTCTCCCGTCGAGTGATGGGCCTCATCAATAATCAACAAACAACAATCCGAGAGGTCTAGTAAACCCCGATTGACATCGTTACGAACAACCTGCGGTGTGGAAACAACCAATCTGCCATTATTCCACATACCTTCTCTTTTGGATGGAGGAATAGCTCCACTCATCGAAATGGGTTGTGTTGAATCCTTGTCGAATACCAATTCTAAATCATCGAGATGTTGTTTTACTAGAGCTGCAGTCGGAGCAATCATCAATGCCCAACCATTTGTTCGCTCTAGCATTTCCGCGATAACCATCCAAGCTACTGCGGTTTTTCCAGCCGCTGTAGGTAGGACTAGTAAGGTCGAACTAGACAATGCAACATCTACAGCTTCCAATTGATAGGCCCTAGCTTCGACTACCCCATCTTGGAGTCCGTCGTGGTGAAGACTAGCCCTCATGGGCTTTGTGATTCAAAGTCAGGGTTCAATAATACTTCCACTACCCTCCTTCGTTCACTTACACCCCGTAGGGGTGGAAATTCTTGATGCCCGATTCGTTCATATAGAGTATGGAGGTCGCAAGGCCGCTCACTACGTGAGGCACCAGACACCACAAGGCTCTGTATTATCATCCCAGAAATCCGAATTCCAATCGGAAATCGGCTTTCGGTGTCACGGTTCCTCCCTAACGTGGTAGCCCGGTCTGAATCCGCTACGGCGGCAAACTTACCGGTAATTACTGGAGGACAAACAATGGCCGACCGACATAACCCCCGCCGAGGTAGCATGGGCTTTAGCCCTCGAAAGAGGGCAATTCGACCCTATGGACGAATTACTTCATGGCCTGACAGCGATGCAAGTGAAATTCGAGTTCAGGGCTTTGCGGGATGGAAAGCCGGAATGACCCATGTCTTGATGAGAGACACAAACCCTCAATCAACCTCGGCAGGTCAAGAGGTTCGAAAGGCAGTAACCGTTGTTGAGGCACCTCCGATGAAGGTTCTAGCGATCCGTGGCTACCACATGACTCCATACGGTATGCAAACCGCAGGAGAAGTATGGGCTAATTCTGAAGAAGGACCAAGTGGGCTTCACCCACGCTTCGCTAACCAGACTCGTGGAGAGCGAGATCAGGAAGAGGGTCGTAAGCCAGCGAAGCGTGCTGGCCGAATTCCTGTCAGAGATGGTGAGTCTAATGAAGAGGCATTTGAAGCACTTTCCGGAGCATCTCTTTGTGAGATTCGACTTATCGTTTCAACTCAACCTTCCTTAGTCAAGAGCGTACCATCGAAGACTCCTGAAATCATGGAAGTTGGTTTGGTTGGTGGGGATAACTCCGAAAAAATCGAATGGGCTAAGGAGCGATTAGGTGGCGAAATTACCATTGCAGACGTCTACGATTCTGGTCAAGAAATCGACGTCGTTGGAATCACCAAGGGTAAGGGATTCCAAGGTGTTGTGAAGAGATTTGG
>DAMG01000027.1 GCA_002497025.1 Euryarchaeota archaeon UBA126 | reverse complement strand
GCGCTAATTTCCAATCCTACTTTCCTATTGCTTGACGAGCCGACAGCAGCACTTTCTCCTCTCTATCAGCAACAAATCATTGAGAGAATCGATGCTCTGAGAGAAGAAGGAATCACCGTTCTTATTGTCGAGCAGAACGCTAGACTGAGTCTTGCTCGTTCCGACCGAGGGTATATTTTTGCCAACGGTAAAGTAGTCCATACTGGTGACGCACAGCATATTCTAACAGATCCAGAAATCGGCGAGTACTTCCTTGGTTCTCATTAATCGGTTAACGAGAAAGAACTCTCTGTACTGCTAGAGGGATGAAATGCAGAGAGTCAGCTAATCTGTGTCCATCTTCAACTTCTATGAGTTCCACTGATTCATTGGATTCTGAAACCTTTCGTGAAGACTCTATTGGAACGATATCATCTTGCTGTCCATGAAGAATTATTGTAGGATGATGGAGGGTTGGCCAAGACATCTCATCAGCCGATGTAATGAAATCCCAACCGAATTCCACCTCATGTCCGAATCCATGATGGAAATACTGGCGAGAACCAATATTTTCCCACTCGGTTAATCCTTGTTCACCAGCAATCGAACGAAAATTTTCAGCAAGCCCAAATGCAGGTGCTAGCAAAACCAACCTCAGATTACGCTCAGCAAATCTTTCCGAAGCATTGGCAATAGCGAGCCCTCCGTAAGATGAGCCCATTATGATGTCAATATCTTCATTCTCAGCGATAGCCTTAGCGATGACTTCTGTTTGGTCTGCTATAGTCCAACCATTGTTACTCATCTCTGGGCATATTATTTCCCAGTCAAGACTCTCTTTCATCCATGTCGGTTTAGATCCATTTGGGCTGCCTTCTAAACCATGAGCAAAGAGAATTTTCATGAAGACCAGCCCTTGAGAAATTTCAGTCAAATTCTAGACCCAGTAATTCTGCATCAGCAAGAGGGCAACGAGTCATGGCTGCGTGCTCCATCACTCTGACGTGTACTTCAGCAACAACATGAACTGTGGACTCAAACATATGTCCTGCGTGTACATTGTTGTCATCATCTGACCAACAACAGTGGATATGGGTGAAAGCATCTCCATTTTCTGTACGTGCAATATTGCCAGATAAACTGACCAGTTCTGATGGAGAATCCAATAATCGCCTCTTGTAAATGCCTTCTTCATTCATGTAACCGTATTGATTTTTACGCGTACGACCTATTCCGCTAGTAATAGCCGCCGCATCAAATCCAAGGTCATCAGCCAATTTCTTCAATGCTGTATGGATTTCTTCACCAGGGTCAATACGAACTAAGATATCACTTCCAGAGCGCGTATGTTCCATGAAGGGGGGGTTGTGGAGCGGTGCTTGAACAAATCCCAAGGATGGTTTCCTCTGTGCTTCGGCAAACTGAAGAAATTCTTGCAGTGGAAGCGCTCAAGCCTACATTTTGACGACGTCTTGCGATGAAAACTTCCAGTGGAAGCAAAGGGGTCCAGTAAACCATCCGCTTTGTTCATAGACTACGGATTCTCATCTCCCTCGCCCGACGGTGAAACACATGACGATGGCAGCACATGACTCATCCGCTAGGTGGAGGACTTTCTTCACTGAAGCAAAAGAGGCGGAGATAGTTCTACTACTGTCAAAGCAGTCTGAAAATGCTGTGCTTGATATTACATTTCACGAACTTCAAGCCTTCGATCCCGAGTTTGCTGAAGATGTTCTAAAGGACCCTCGTAAAATAATCAGCAATGGTAGAACCACTCTAACAGAAATTTGTCGTGAGCGCGGTGAAGACCTGGATTGTTTAATTCGAGTTGGTGAGCTGCCTAAGGATAGTCGACGAGAACTTAGGGACGTGGGAAGTCGCGACATCGAGATGTTGCGAAGCGCAGAAGTCATTTGTACAAAAATCAGTGAAATCAAACCTAGGATTCATCGAGCAGTTTTCCAATGTGAGAATTGTGGGCACACAGTTGAGATGATTCAAGAAAATGAAAGGGAATTGAAAGAACCGCTAAAGTGCCCGGATGAAACAGGATGTGGTGAGTCCGCAGGGCGCTCTGGCGGAACTCGGTTCAACCTCGTGATGAATGTCTCTCGAATGGTGAATAACCAATGGATCGAGGTCCAAGAAGTTCCTGAAAACGTACCCAGCGGTGCTCAACCAACTCGTGGACAAGTACTGGTTGAAGGAGACTTGGTGAACAAACATCTTCCAGGTCAAAGAATTGTAATCAATGTCATTCCTGTTGTTCATTCTGAGGTTAAGAGAAACAAGAAGACTCCAATGTTTGATATCATCTATCACCTTGTGAGTTCTGAACACGAGAGTACACCATTTACTGAAATAAAAATCTCCGATGAAGACCGCCAGGCAATAATCGACGTCGGTGCTAGACATGACTTGTTACAATTGATGCAACGCTCAATCGCACCTTCGGTTTACGCAACCGGAGTGGTCCATTTCGTCAAGAGAAGTCTTGCTCTGCAACTATTTGGCGGCGTTTCTCGAGTAAACAAAGATGCAACACGCTCTCGTGGTGACATCCATATTCTCCTAATGGGTGACCCCGGTGTTGCAAAATCACAACTTCTCAATTACATGTCAAAACTTTCACCTCGAGGTATGTTTGCTACCGGTGGTGGTGTATCTGGTGCTGGACTTACTGCCGCTGCAGTGAGAGATGAATTTAGCGGCGGCGGTAGATTCGCTTTGGAAGCTGGAATCCTACCTCTTTCTGACAGAGGAATGGCCGCTATTGACGAGTTCGATAAAATCAATGAAGAAGATAGACGAACTATGCACCCAGCCATGGAACAACAGCGCTTGGATGTATCAAAAGGTGGTGTGAAGGCTACCCTAAATACGCGATGTGCAGTACTTGCAGCCGCTAACCCGAAAGATGGGCGATTCACAAAACGTGGAGCAAACGAAAGCGTCATGCATTCATTCAACGAAACAGGTCTACCCCCTCCACTTGCATCGAGATTCGATATTATCTGGATGCTACGAGACGAAGTGAGAGTCGATGACGATGAGAGAATTGCTAGACATATTTTGGAAGTAAGAACACAGGGAGTAAGTGAGACCAAATTGGATGAAGCCATGGAATTTGACCTCAGAGAAGCAGAGGAAGGAGATATCTTTGATGAAGGAGTTGATGGCTCCGAACACCTAACGATTGAATTCCTGAGAAAATACATCGCTTACGCGAAGAGAAACTTCAATCCAGATCTGAGCGACGATGCAAAGGCATTGATTCTGGAGTATTATACAAATGAGAGACAATCCTTCGGCCGTGATCAACAACAATACACAGAGACAGAAGTAATTCCGATTACCCCTCGAGCTTTGGAGGCTCTAATCCGCCTGACAGAGGCTCATGCTAGAATGCATCTCCGAGAAGTTGCCAGTGCAGATGACGCAAAGATGGCACTTGCAATTTTCAGACATTGGCGTGAAGAAGCTGGAATTGAAGATGAGTCAGAATTAGCATCGGGGGTATCGGTTAGTCAAAGGAATGCAGGTAATACTGTGAGGTCTATAATCCGTGATTTGTGCAGTGACAAGGGTGTTGCAGAATTAACTGAGATTCTCAATCGTAGTGAAACACGTGGTGTGAATGAATACCAAGTGGAGGAGGTGCTTTCGAGAATGTTGCAAGGCGGAGAATTATTCGAGATATCACATGAGCGCTATTCCTTCGCCCGTTGAGCCTATGAGCGATGACTCTTCGCTGGAGAATGTGAGCACAAGCGAGCCGCATGGAGAGGTTGCCAAAGCCTCAGAGTTAGACCCCTCCGCCCTCGGCTTCATGTGCGGCCTCGAAATTCATCAACAATTGAACACGGGCAAGTTACATTCTCGGATGCCGAGTACTCTTTACGAAATGGGGATTGAGGAGATTCCACCCGAATGGAAGCGTGAGGGTAGGAGACTTAGGGCGGCTCGAGGCGAGGGTGGTAAAGTCGATGTCGCCGCTCGCTTCGAAGCCCGTAGGAACCGTTCTTTCGTTTACGTTCAGTCTCCAAATTCCGGCTTAATTGAGTTGGATGAAGCACCCCCTCTATCTCATGATGATTCGGCGGTTAAAGCCGCCTTAACTATCAGCGCGATGATGGACGCAAAGCCTGTTCCATTCCTTCAAGCGATGAGAAAAACAGTAGTCGATGGATCGAATACAAGTGGCTTTCAGCGCACCACATTAATCGCTACCGATGGAACTATTGTAACCACTTCTGGAGATGTGGGCATCGATGTTATTTGCCTAGAAGAAGACTCTGCGAGAAAACTCGACACACAATCGACAGATTCTGGTGAGATAGTGATTTACACACTCGACAGGCTTGGAGTTCCCCTAGTTGAGATTGCAACATCTCCTCAAGTTCAAACACCTGAACATGCTAAGGAAACTGCCCTTGCTCTCGGCACTTTACTCCGGGATACACGAATGGTCCGTCGAGGACTTGGTTCAATCCGTCAAGATCTGAACGTCAGTATTGCCTGCGGCGATAGAGTTGAAATCAAGGGTTGTCAGGATTTGGATTGGATACCACGAATCATCCGGTTAGAGATGGCCCGCCAGTTGCATATGTATCGTCTCGCAAATCAATTGAGAGATGAGGCCGACCTACCCCTCCTTCCGCCGGACCGGAGAGATGATCAAATTCCAGTAGAGAATCGAGTTGCTAAGGCGGTTGAGAATAGGATTCTGATGCGAATCCACGATGTTACTTCCTCATTTGATGATTGTACATCGACAATGGTAGAGCGAGCCCTTGCTCGCAGTTCACAGGTAAAGGCGATAATTCTGCCCGGATTTGCAGGAAAGATAGGAATGAAGGAGATGGATGAGGAAGGCTCCCAACTACCAAGGCTTGGAAGAGAATTAGCAAGTGCTGCAAAATTAGCTGGAGTCGCGGGGATTTTCCACTCTGATGAACTTCCTGCATATGGAATAGATCAGAGTCAGGTAGATTCGATCAAATCAAAACTAGATATGGAAGAAAATGATGCTTTCGTACTATGTGTTGCACCAGAATGGCAAGCGGATTTAGCACTAGAATCGGTCATCAGAAGAGCCCGTCAATCCTATCACCGGATTTCGCAGGAAGTTCGAAACGTCGTAATTCGTAAG
The DNA here is from genome assembly GCA_002497025.1 of Euryarchaeota archaeon UBA126. GTDB lineage: Archaea > Thermoplasmatota > Poseidoniia > Poseidoniales > Thalassarchaeaceae > MGIIb-O1. The sequence goes on along the minus strand of DAMG01000027.1, from coordinate 2,291 downwards.
GGGGCGCCAGAGGATGGTACAACAACTGCAATGCGACCACTTCCAGGTGGTGCTCGCATGTATCCAGAGACCGATATCCCTGTAGTGACTCTCGATGAGAAACGATGGTCTTCGATAAGGGGCAATCTTCCACTAAATCGAAGACAAAGAATCGAGCGTCTCAGCTCATACAATATTTCAGACAACCAAGTCGAGGCACTTATTGGCGCCGAGCTAGATGATGCCTTGGTCATTGCTGTTGAAGGAGAACCAAATGGTACTCCAGGAATACCGGCTAAACCCATGGCATCGGCTCTTCTAGACAATACCCGTGAGGATATTTCTGAAGGTACGAAATATACAGCAGATACTCTCCCTATGCCAGTTCTCACACTTTCTCTTCACGCCTGTGAGGAAGGCATCATCACCCGTGAAGGATTGGTACCAATGGCTCACAGTCTACTGAAAGAAGGGCCAACTCACACCGAAGCAGAATTTTCTGAGCGGCTTAAATGGTTCAGTGAAAAGGCCGATTCCGATGGCTATACTCCCGCAGACTCTTCGGCGGTCGAAGACGCGGTTGATGAAATTCTAGCGGATCGCGCAGACTTCGTTGCTGAGCGCGGATTAGGTGCAATAGGGCCACTGATGGGGCCAGTAATGGGTAAGTTAGGCGGGGCTGCTGATGGGAAAGTAGTCAGTGAGATATTGAAACAAAAAATCAGTAAAATCATCGATGAATAATATTTCATTGGAATGGGGTTATCAACTAAGTTATTAGACTGGATTTACTTCAAAGGAATTCCATGTCTAATCACTTCAAAGCTGTGTGTTCCGTATCGCTTCTAATTATCTTGTCATCAACTCTTGCTGGTTGTACATCGGAGACCGAACCGCTGGGGGAGGACGAAATCGGAGAACTCAGTGTTGTGCTGACTTTAGATTTCGTAGACCAAGGAAATCAAACAACGAACTTAGCAGATAGACTGACGAATGGCAGCATCACATTTGATCCAATATTAGTCGCCCATAATGTCTCCGCATACAGGGTGATGGAAGCGCTTCAACTCAGAGAAAACTTCACTATTGATGTCACTTATTATGTTGGGATGGGCGCCTTTATTCATACAATTGATGGCGTCTCTGGAGCCGATGATTGGTCGACATATTGGGGTTTTCTTCATGACGGAGAGGTCGCCGAAGTGGGGGCATCAAGCTACTTAATCACCTCAGATACCCACTTGAGTTGGGTACTAACACCGTCGGCTTAGTATTAATGAGGAATAATTTGTAAGTTATTTCTCCAAGAAGTACTATGAAGCGACCATCAGGAGCGGGCCATATGTACGATTTTCACAACTTCGCCCTTACCCCAGAACAGGATTTGGTTGTGAACATAGTAATATTGTCTTCACTAGTATTTGCTATTCTGAAAGGCGAAAAGAAAATTCGACACTCTAACCCTTTACTTATTCTAGCATTAGTAACGGTTTTTTGTATCGCAGGAAGAATACTACTCCAACCATTACCTAATATTCAACCAGTGACCGTCACTATAATCCTGGTTGGGATATACTACCGTTCTCCATGGGCAATTGCAGTATCTGGTGTGGTTGCCCTAAGTACTAATCTGATATTCCTTGGACATGGTCCTTGGACTGTTTTCCAAGTCATAGGATGGAGTGTTGTTGGTATAGCGGGTTCAGTTTTTGCTGACAAATTATTGGTTGATGGAAAAATAGCATTGAATAGGCTAATGGTTTTGTCAGTAGCTTCGGCATTTGCCTTTGATTGGATAGTATCTGCAAGTATACTGCTAAACCATGATTTCTCTACTTTTTACCCATATCTGGTAAATGGGCTTCTGTTTGATGTGTTCCACGCCCTCGGAAATGCCGCATTTGTGATTTTACTTGCCAATCCTCTTGGTGAGATTATGGCGCGTCATAGAACTACCAATAGAGGTCGTGCGGTGAGTCAAGTTGTCACCAACTGATGAAATCACAATGGTCCTAGTGACCCGAGCAGATCTCAAGTTATCCAAGGGCAAATTGGCAGCACAGTGTGGTCACGCCGTGATGGAGTGTGCCCTTCGAGCAAAGAAAGAATCACCACGTTCTCTTGATCGCTACCGAAGAGAGGGGGCGAGAAAGATAGTCTGCAAAGTACCTGACGAGGAATCGCTACGAAAGATACTGGGTCATGCAAAGAAAGCAGGGTTAGTTTGCTATCTTGTCAAAGATGCAGGACATACAGAGATTCCTCCAGGAACCGTTACTGTAGTTGGTATAGGCCCAGGACCTAGGTCTGAC
>DAMG01000011.1:5287-5480 GCA_002497025.1 Euryarchaeota archaeon UBA126 | reverse complement strand
TGGAAGCCGGGTCAACGATAGTCGGCTATTCATCGGCAATTGAGTCTGCCAGTGGCCCTAAAGCTAGCATTGAATAGATACCAGATAGCGAAATCAATAGACCAAGTAGTAGCAATACCAAACCAGTTGGATCCGGTAGATATTCTTGCAGAGGATTGCCCGCGATCCAAGATAGAATGATTGTGAATATTCC
>DAMG01000011.1:0-4918 GCA_002497025.1 Euryarchaeota archaeon UBA126 | reverse complement strand
CCAAGGAATCAGGCCTTTTCGGTTGAAGGTGAAACGATACCAAGAGACGTACCAAAACCCTAGGCCTGTCATACCAATTATTCCTAAGGTGAAGGATTCTGAATCCCATGGCCCGGGAAATGAAAAACCTAGAATCATAGTGTTGAGTAGTAAGATTGAGCCAATAATTGCAGGAGTGGCTCCATTTACCTCCGTCTCGTTTCCCACAATGCTTCCAACAGGTATCTGTCCTTCAAATCGACTAAGAAGAAAAGTCATTTATCAGTGCCTTTTGGTGAATTTATGAAGGATGGTTTGGTTTGGGAAAAATCCGTCGACCAAGCTCATCTTGATTTGAGATTCGATGTCCTTCGAGAAGGATTGCCGAGAGGATCTGAACACTATCCTGGAATCGATGAAGACCCTCGAACCACTTTCTTATGCGCTTACAAAGAAGATGTTCTAGTAGGGTGTTCTACGTTACAAGTCGATGAAAGAGAGGGCTGTAAATTTAGAATTAGAGGGATGGCAGTAAGGCCAAACCACAGGAACGAAGGAATTGGTTCTGGCATAGTCAAAGGATTACAAGAATACGCAAAAAGCCAGGGCTCAGGAATCTGGTGTAATGCCAGAGTTAGGGCTGTACCAATGTATGAGAGATGTGGCTTTGTTATCATATCAGATGTTTTCGATATCGAGGGTATAGGCCCTCATCATGACATGGAATGGAAATTCTGACCTATGTCAATTCAATTGACAAATGTACCATTCTGATAGTCAGAGAATGCTTGGTGGATTTCCTCCTTTGTGTTCATTACAAATGGACCATACCGCTCGATTGGTTCATTTAATTCTGGGCCTGCAAAAATCAAGAATTCGGCGCCCTCTTGGGATTTGATTACAATTTCTTCTCCCTCAGAAAGTAGAGCCAATTCACCGTCTTGAATTCCTTGTTTTGCACCTATTCCGAATGCGATTGGGCTCTTTTTGACTCTAGTTTCATTTTCCAGATTTATCCCCCCTCCAAATACGTAAATCATACCATTCAAATCTGCTTGTAACTGTTGCACTAAACGTGATTCTGGTTTCATTTTGACATGAATAAGTGTGATTGGGATCTTAGTATCTATTGACGATGTTGTACCCATGCATTCACCCGCTATCACACGTGCCCAGACGCCATCTTGCTCAACAATAGGAGATTCTGTAGACGGTACCTCTTGGTATCGCGGCTCCATCATTTTGTGAGATGATGGAAGATTTACCCAAATCTGAAACCCATGGGTCCTGCCTCCCGTTTTGAGGAACTCCTCATGCGGCTCTTCGCAGTGGATAATACCACGTCCAGCAGTCATCCATTGTACATCACCAGGATTCAGTTCCCCACTATTTCCAGCACTATCCTCGTGCCTCATCCTTCCATCCAAAAGATAGGTTACGGTTTCGAATCCACGATGTGGGTGCCATGGTGCGCCTAATGCCTCTCCTGGCCCATAATCCACGGGTCCCATTTCGTCAATCAGCAGAAATGGGCTGAGTACTCTTCCCATTCTGTAGGGTCTGCGTACCTTGAATCCACCTCCCTCCCGGACAATATGTGTCGGGACAATCTCGGTAACACTGCGAACGGTACGCATGTCTCACTCACTTCAGACCCCACGCTTAATTGCTAGTATTTTCAAGAGGTCGGATTCTTGTTTTAATTCCGCCCATTCATTTATGGTGAGTTAGTAATCGTGACATTGTATGGAAGAAAATGAAAATGGAGGAACGGATCGCCTCTATGGTTTCCTCTTTCTAGCAACTATACTACTTATTTTACTGTCAATTCTAATTTTTGTATACTCGCAAAGAGGGCTTGACGGTTTGGGAGATATGGCCTGTGGGCTTATTGTGATAGGGATTTTTCAGGGGGCAGCACTGCTGTTCAATAAAATCTTCAAAAAACAAGAGAATTAATTTGAGAGTTGATACAATGGTGGATATTTTCGAAAACAAACTCTTCTTACTGCTGATAGTTATTTTACAGCCAGTAGTCTATGTCATTTCACTAGAATATCTCGGTTATTTCGGCGCTTTAGCAATTCCTTGGTCGATACTAATTTTGTATATTATTTGGAATAGGAAAACTCTGAAGACGGCTTTCCTAAATCATGAGCAAGAATAATCCATTAAATTAGTTATAGATTCTCCTATACCATCATTAGCCGCCAAATTAACAGGGATTCATGGAACATACATTAGCGATGCAAATAGTTGGAGGCTTCTTGTTGATTATTGGTTTAATGAAAAACAAGGATCCTATTAAATTTAACAAAGGTATTTTCGGAGATGCTGAAGGTGCAGACGCTGGGCCTGCAGCCTCTATGAGGATGCTGATAGGAGGCGCCTTTGCAGGCATTGGAGCAATGAATCTCTACCTGAGTATGAATGTCGATGATGCCACCGCTACGGAAGCTGTTTTGATGGGTAATGTAATCGCCTTTGCCCTGATATTAGCTTCACTTGTAGGGGCCAAACTCAGGGGCTTCCTAGAAGAGATACCTATGCCCCCAATGGTTATTTTTCCGACACTGATTGTAATTTGCCTTTACTCTGCAATGGGATAAACTGGTTAGAATAGGGTTGTCTGTCTGGAGCCATTTGAAGAATTATCCTTTTTCGAAGATTTCTTTCTTGGCCTTTTCCTGCTGCCATGTTTTTGATACACTGCTCGGCTTTTTTCTTTTGCCTTGGGTGATTTTCTAGCAGCATATGTTTTCTTTATTCCTTCTTTTCTTGATTCCTTTTCGTCAAGTATCGGGGCAGGATAATCTACTCCAATTCTACAACCAAAATTGGTTTGTTCCTCTTCAGACATCTTCCAAGGCTCATGTATGTATTTGGTTGGAATCATCCTTAATTCGGGAATCCATTTTCTGATATAATCTCCATTTTTATCGTGGTCCTTTCCTTGTTTTGTTACTGAATATGCCCGCACAGTATTGATTCCGGTGGTGCCTGATTGCATACCCACTTGTGACCAATGAATTCCAGGTTCGTAATCCAAGAATATAGTTGCAAGATGTATTCCTACTTCTCTCCAAGGTAACCAAAGGTTGTACGATGCCACTGACATCATCATGGCCCTCATTCGAAAATTAATCCAGCCTGTTGAAGTCAATTGTCTCATACAGGCATCGAAGAAGGGCCAACCTGTCATTCCGGCTTTCCATGCCTCGAATTTTTCTTCATTCAATTCTCTATTGAGTCTGGAATCAATAACTGCATTTTGAGCCTTGTAATCTAGAGTTGGTTCCATTTCTAATTTCTGAATAAAATGACAATGCCAAGCGAGACGACTCTGAAATGATGAGAGACTTTTCAACCAAGTTCCCACATCTTCTCCTTGTGATTTGATCGCCTTCAATTGGTTCATTCTATTCTTTGTATTCTGAACTGCTCTTCTTACAGAAATACATCCAACGCTAAGATAAGGAGCAAGTCTAGAACCATGTTCTTCGGCTTTTACAGGGCTAGATACGGCCCATCTGTATGGTTCGCCTCTTTGATAGAGGAATGAATTGAGGCATTGCAAAGCCGCACCTTCACCGGGTTGCTGTCTATTGGTTAGGCTTCTAGATTCGATTCCCGTCTCTGTAAGGCTAGGAGGTTCTGTGAATCTGTCAATTCCAACTATCTTCCTTGGGGCTGGTTTCAATTCAAGTTTCATTCTTGAGTCTCTTTGTCTCTTCCAGGTGTTTCGGTTTTGAAGAACTCGTACGACTCCATTGGACGGAAATTCTGTCCATTTGATTCCCCTGGATTTACACCACTTATGGAGTGCAATGTCTCTATTGTAGGACCATTCTATTCCTGTTTCTTCATGGCTATACAGATTTTCGATTTGATATTCTTCATCTAATTGAATTAATGAATCTTCTATTTCCGCATGACTGATTTCAAAACTACCACCCAGAGATTCTATTTTCTGCTTGATTTCTATTGCACAATCCAATTCCCACTGAATATGAATGGGGCTGCAATCTGGTTGTTCAAGCCTCCTTGGCTCTATGAGGAAGATACAGTGAGTCTTGTTTTCCGAGGCGGCCGCTTTTAGCAGAGGTTCGTGGTCGAGAGTCCGAAGATCTCTCTTGAACCATACAACATCTATCGGCATCAGCACGCCAAATATGGTTTCAGATATCAACGGTAGTTAGAAATCGAAACACAGAATTCTGAGAAGGAGGGAATTGGAGCACAGGCTGGGATTTGAACCCAGGTAAGAGGATTTGCAATCCCCGACGTAACCACTCCGACACCCGTGCAGGAATACACCGACCCCTGACCTCCACTTGAAGAATGTTAGGAGTCCAAGAGAAACAGATGACAAAGGTAAATTTGCATATCTTGAAGGGATGTCGGCACTCAGTCGATGTATGCCTAAGGTCGCCTCCCGCTATGACGGACTCGGAGTTGGCTTTGCTCCATATCTACAACCTCCGGGTCCAGAAGTTGTTCGGTTGACAGTCGGGGAGCCTGGTTTTGATACTCCAAGGGAGATTATCGATACTGCAATTTCCGAGTTGGAAGCTGGTAAAACCAAGTATACTCGAGGGCAAGGTGCGGTAGAACTTTGTCAGGCAGTAGCGGATTATCTTGGGAAACATCAGGACCTAGATATCAGCGCTGAGGATGTTCTGATTACACCTGGGGCGAAGCAGGCTTTGCTTTACTCATTCATGATTTCAACAATGCCTGGTGATGAGGCAATATTGCTAGCGCCGGCTTGGGCGAGTTATGAGCCGATGTTGCAATTCATAGGCGCTGTACCTGTTCACGTCTCTGTAAAGCCTGATGATTACCACCCAGACATTGATGCGATTAGAGCCGCAGTAACCGACAAAACAACGATGATTCTGATTAATTCTCCATGCAATCCAACCGGTGCGGTTTACAC
>DAMG01000086.1 GCA_002497025.1 Euryarchaeota archaeon UBA126 | reverse complement strand
CTGATCCTCGTTGAGTCTAGGGGATAAATCCAGTAAAATCGCCGGACCTCGTGGTCCAGTTTCAAGATGATTAGCCCAGGCCTTTAGTAACGGTCCAATCGCAGGCTCCATCTCATCAATTTCATGTCTTTGAGCATCCCTTGGCCGAGCCGGGTCAAGATGTAACATACCAATCGGTGGATGCGCCCTAGTACCTGCATCCCTGAGGCTATTCCAATAGGCGACGATTGCATTCTCAGCATCTGTACCATCTCCTATCAGAACGCGATCCATTGTTCTCTGTAAATCACCCCCATCTCCATTAATTTGCATGTTTGCAGCACATAGTAATCCTATATTCGGGTCCAATTCTATGGCTAATCCAGGACGCTTCAGACCAGTGGTCAGTGCGATAAGTTGTACCCCACTTCCGGCCGCTGCATCTAGGATTACTCCAGCTGGTAGGTCGATAGCTTGAATTTGCTCAGCTCTGACTTGAGAAACAGACCAAGGTGTGGACAACCTCCGCATCTCTTCGGTCATGTGGAATTTAGGTTCACCCTTGCGTGCTGATTCAGACTTGACGACCTTGGAAGCCCTCTTTACAAGATCAGCTGACGGGTTCAGAGCATAGTGACTTGGCTCCTCGTTCATGCACTCCGCTCCTTTGTTGAACTCAAGTCCTTTTCCCGTCTAGAGGTTCTCAAATGGTTGCTCTATCCACCTTCAACTCAAATCGCAACCAAGATTCTTGCAGTTCGTGCCCATCGCTGTTTCCGTAGGCAATTGGTGGAGGAAGTAATGTAACGTGTGTAGTTCCGGTATCGATACCAGGTATTAGCCCTCTATCTCCGTCGATATCTAGACCGATTGCTGACCATCCAAATCCCTGAATGAAGTTCGAATCATCGCCAGCGGTGACGATTAAATCACCTTCGTCAAGAAGCTGTTCTGTATCCGCATCCCAAACCTTGTAATGAACCTCTAGATTATCTCCATCACTGGCATGTAAATCTCTTGGATTAGAGCCTTCGAAGATATGGACATCGAGTAAAACTTCCGCTTCTCGAACATTCAGATGTGATGCCTGAATCTGAATATCGTGCTCTGTTACTGCATTATTCAACTGAATTTCTACAATTGCAGTTTCATTTACGCCTATTCCATTCACTGTAAGGACAGTATCGCCTTCCGAAGCAAAGACAACATCTCCACCGGTTATTTCCAGGACAATATCTAGGGTTTGATTCCCTCTATTGTATACCGCCACGCTTGCCCTATCACCATTTCCTTGATGCTCCCAGTCACAGCGTAATTCACCAGGATAGAGGAATGCATCATCTTGTTCAGATAGAACGTCTGGCCAATCCCAATCACCCAATCTTGAATCACAGGTGTCGAATAACAAGTCTACTTCCCAGTACCATCGATTATTTTCGTCCTTCAGCAAGTCTTGATCTGTTACGGAGAACGCATCCTCATTTTCTTTAACGAAGACGTAAACGCTGTAGCCAACCACTACAGTTGATCCGATTAGTAGGGCTGCGGTGGCCAATGAGAGCAAAATTGCGGCTCTCGGAATCGCCATTTGGTTGATACCTAGCGGTACAGTAGGATGCTCAACCTCATCGGGAGTGTCTGATATCCAACTGCGGGACACGATATCCGACCGCACCCCGTCAGTCATCAAGGTTAGTACTGTCCAACTCAACTAATCCACGATTCGAAATAAATTTCCAGTCGCCAATAGTCAATCCTGTAACAATGCTTCTTGATGTCTTTGCCCCAGCCAAGTCACTAGAGCGAGCTCGGCGCCGACTACTGTTAGCAATAGGAATAATCCGATTGCGTTAATCGATGAAGCAGCACCTAACATCAGTAGTGATGCAGCGATTCCTAGAATGAGGTCTCCGAATCCCCAAATTCGTAAAACACGCCGCAAATGGAATATTCCAACGACCCACAAGGTCGTTGATATGGCAAATAAAGCGATTGGATAAATTATCCACATATTGGCTAAAATCAGTCCGGCGAACATCAGAATGTGACTATCAATGGCTGCCATCATCGTCCAATGACCATTTCTCATTGGCACAGATGCCGCCACTAATCCAAGCATGACAAATCCGCCAGCAAGCATAATCCAGTCGAGATAATCGATAAACTGTGGAATGAATGTACCCATCGAGAATAGTGCTAATGGTAGGCAAATAATTGCCAACCCTACAGCCTCCACTTGCCGATGTTTACGTCCTGTATATATGGCATTAGCAACCGCAAGAATTCCAGCAGGACCCCAAGAAATCATCACGTATGCCAAGGCACGTAGGCCTCTTCCAGAACTACTCAAATGAGTTTCTCTTCCGACACTTGACCTCCGCGAATCAATCATCAAATCAATGAAAATTGTGAAGATTAACAAAGCCTCAAGGAGCAGCCAAGGAATCTGCCATCCAATCAGGCCTCCATCGAATGGATTAACGGTGAATGGGAATGGTAGGGATTCAACAAGAAGCGCTCCGACAATCCTACCAAGAACTAGAGGTAGAACAAACCAGTCGATTGCAATAGGAATTCTATCCAGTAGGTTATCCCTTTGGTACAAGGAAATAATCACAAATTGCAAAATCAGAATCGTAACCACTGCTAAATCTAGTAGTTCTCTATTACTCGCTCCAGGGCCTAAATGGCCTGAAATCAATGCAACAACCAGTCCAATAATTGCGTATGCAATCGGCATCTCGATTCCCATCACCGTAGGTAAATCGAGGTCGAGTTGTTTAGTTCGTAATCTAGCGATTGCAACCAATATGGTTGCGAAGATTCCGGCGCTGAGTAGAATGAGGGGTGAAGAGGAGAATAATAGACTCCAAACGATAACCGAACCAAGCACCAAAAAGAGAACTAGTAGAACAATTGTTGGTCGATGTGAAACATCCGTTGTATACAATTCAGAATCATCGTCGGTTGCGGTAAGTTCTCTTCTCTTCTTGCGCTTTTGTTGTAATTCAAGTCTCTTGGGATCGTAGGTATCTAATTGCCCAGTTCCCAAATTCAATTTTTTGACTTCATCCTGCCCTGCAATTGCCAAGAGTTGCTCTCTTTGGGTTAGTGTTTTCAGTTCGGCTCTAATCTCTCCTCGTGCAACAAGCCATAGTGCGCTTAATGCAAACAAACCGATACCAGCCATGGTAGATGTTTGATTTTCCAATTGAATCGAAAGTCCGATTGTAATCACTAGCAACCATAGAGCCGCCGCGGCTGGTTTGAGCAATTTTTCCATCTTCTCTGCGCGTGGGAGATAGAAACCCATCACCAAACCGGTGCAAGTAACGGAAGTCAATGATAAGTCGATATTTGGAATAGAATCGGTAGAATCTAGAATGCGGCTAGGGTCTTTTGTAGAAATTGCAATAATTAATGGAAGAGACATTAGAGCCATTCCATTGGTGAATACCGGTTCATTCTCAGGGTCTCCCCGATAGAGGATTGAGGCCGTAGCTATAAGCAAGAGAATAATCCACATTTCGTCTAATCCGTGCCTCCAGCCTAGGACAGCGGCACTGACTGCAATTACGCCCAAAAGAGCAATCGGGCCACCGAGTCTTTTACCAGCAAATTCGGCGCCTAAGTGGGATAGTGATACAACTGAAACCACAGCTAAGAGTGTGATTGCGGTAAAACCACCGGCATGGGCCATAACCACGATTGTGACCATAGGTAACCACAGCCCAATCGCCCACAATTGTAATACTCCTGAATCTCGAATGGAGGCTGATACTTCGGTAATACCAAGGAATCCCGCGGCCAGATTAACACCGGTTTCGCCTAATTGTAAATTGACGATTAGCATCAATAATACCGAGATAATGAGGTAGACGGCGAACGGAGTAGTAGCTAGGTCAATGAGATTTCCAGGATCGTTCCACCCATTGGCAATCATCACGGTTCGGAATGATTCGACTACAAATTCCTGCAATAAAACCCAAGTCCAAGGAAGCAGTACTGTAGCACCTGCCAAAGAAGGTGCCTGCCTCATTATGGCAAGAATCGCAGTACCTATGTGGAGCGCGGTTAGAAGTCCTAAGAGAGCCAACCCTCCATCCCCTCCATTTGCTTCGGATTGTGCAGGAATTAGTACGACTAAGAGTACTAGAACACCAACCGAACCAACCCATAGGACACGGTCAGTAACACGATTCTGATCTCGTAAGATGACGAATCCAGTCAGAATAGCGGCAAAAATTGTGAAAGTCTCATAACGATCGAAGAGAGATATGGCTTCAGTAGTCTCTCCGAATATCAGCAATAGAGAAAATAATACCGCCCCAGCCATTAGAGGGATTGCTACTCGGAGCCGTTCAACACCCCTTACTATGAGATATGAACCTCCAAATGCCCCAGCTAGGAAGGTAACCATTCCCAATGCATATCCTGAATCTTCTCGACTTGATGCAACAGCCATTAATGCCCCAACCATACCTAAGGAAATAGATACACCCCAAAGTCCGGGTTGACCAAGTCCGGCCGCCTTGAATCCCTGTGAGAACCAGTTGTCTTCGCGCGCAAAACGCGCTGCCATTCCAGAGTTGATTCCAGAAACAAGCATCAATAGTAGGAAGAGAATTAATGGCGTATCGAGAGGCTCAATAACCAATGAACCCGCAGTAAATCCGTCCGTAATCGCGTGCATACCTATCCACAGATTAGAAGCCGCAACTCCTAGTGCTGCTAGATTCCCGGACTCTCTGTGTAATGCAAGACCATGGAGTAGCAAAGTAGCCAGGAGAATCATCACTGCGACCCCCAACTCCCCTCCAATCGAGCCAGCAGTAGAACCAATTGCCAACAGAACGAGAGTTGCCTGTGCAGCGATTGCATCGTGATCGTGCCGATAGGCAATGAATACATTAAGCGCAACGAGTAATAACAATACAATCGCTAGAACTTCCACAGAAATTGGAAGGAATTCACCTAATTGCCAACGATTTAGCTCGATTGCAAGACCATAGAGGACCTTCATTGAAATTATGACCCAAGAAACACCAAGCAAATGCAGATTCTTATCGGGAATCCATCGTTCCCCTAAAGCGAATCCTGTAATTGCTAGAATGAGGAGCAATACCAGTGAAATCAACGGGGGAAAAGCCGTCCCCGCAACTACACTTAGAAGACTGAATACGAATATCATCGACACCATAAGCGACCAATTTACACGACGTTCGCCATCTTTTGCCATCGAGGTAACAATGTCATCTTCTGGAGCACTGGTCACTGTTCCGTCAGATGATATTGCTCCTGCTTCCTTTCCAGAGGCTTCTTTGAATGGGTCGAAGACATCTCCTAGAGCCTCATCCACTTCCACAGTTTCATTTTCGTCGAAAGTGGACGAATTGGAATCGGGTACTTCCTCGGAATCTTCTCCTAAACCTAGGTCTCCGATGTCGATGTTTGCGCCGATTTTGAACCGACGTTCGCGAATCACGCTGTCGTCCTTCTCATCGTTCACGCGCTCGCGAGGAACGGCATTCTACGATAATCGCATCCCCGTCAAGGGTTAGTTGAATTACAATATCCTAGAGAAATTCTTTCGACGGGTTATCCGTAATGGTTGAAAGGTAAACATCTGAGGCGGGATACATGGAGGGCACCTCGCGCTCGTCCACAACCGCCGCCTCGGGGACTCCTCTGTCCTCGCATGGATTGAATCCTAACGGCTCAGTACATTGGAATCTGTCTTCCGATGAATTGCACGGAAGGGCAGTAGAGGGTGGTGAAGCAGAGATGACTGCTCATGGCGTTTTACTTGCAACCACCGGAGAACGAACTGGGCGTTCACCAAATGACCGATTCATAGTCGATGAACCAGGATATGCAGACCATGTTTGGTGGGGTAAGGTGAATCGTCCAACAAGTCGCTGGGTGTTTGAGAATCTTCTGAAGAAGGTGCAATCCCACCTTGACTCTGCAGACCAATTATTCGTCAAAGATGCCCATTGTGGCGCAGACACAAACTACGCAATGCCAGTACGTCTAGTTACTGAGAAGGCATGGCACGCTGCTTTCTTCCACAATATGTTCGTTCGCAGTGAACCCTCTCAATTGAGCGATCACGTTCCTGAATACACAATTCTACACGCTCCGGACTTACTTGCTGACCCTGAATTTGATGGCGTTAATTCCGGTGTTTTCGTGATATTAGCCTTAGATAGAGGTTTGGTAATTATTGGTGGAACTCATTACGCGGGTGAAATCAAGAAAGCCATCTTCACCATAATGAATCACATTCTCCCAGAAAGAGGTATCATGCCAATGCATTGCTCGGCAAATACAGATGGTGAGGATTCAGCCCTTTTCTTTGGATTATCCGGAACCGGAAAGACAACTCTTTCGGCAGATCCTCATAGGGCATTAGTCGGCGATGACGAACATGGTTGGTCAGATGATGGTGTATTCAATTTCGAAGGAGGGTGCTATGCAAAATTAATCGGTTTGTCCAAGGAAGACGAACCAGAAATCTATGCTACAACTCGAATGCCTGGAACTATTTTGGAGAATGTCATCCTCGATTCAAATGGAGTTCCAGATTTCGATGATGGAACTCTTACCCAGAACACTCGAGCGTCCTATCCAATTGAAGCCATAGAAAATAGAACCGAAGATTCTACCGCAGGCCATCCAAAGAACGTTGTTTTCCTGACTTGCGATGCCTTCGGAGTCCTACCTCCTCTTTCTCGATTAACCCCGGACCAAGCCGCTTACCACTTCATGTCAGGTTATACAGCAAAGGTTGCTGGAACAGAAATTGGAGTAACTGAGCCTCAGGCGACATTCTCGACTTGTTTTGGCGCCCCATTTATGCCCCGCCACCCGAGCATTTACGCTGATTTGTTATCGCAGAAGATTAGCGAGCAAAATGCTAATTGTTGGCTCATAAACACTGGGTGGGTGGCCGGCGGATATGGCGAATCTAATCGGATCAAAATTCGCTGGACTCGCGCACTGTTAAATGCAGCACTACGCGGTGATTTGGAAGATGTAATCTTTGTAGAAGATGAGCGTTTTGGCTTCTCAGTACCCTTAGAATGTGAGGGCGTCCCTAGTGAAATTCTACAACCACGAGAGACATGGTCTGACAAGCAAAGATATGACAATGTGGCAAACCTTCTAGCGCAAATGTTTACTGAAAATTTCCAACAGTATGAAGACGGATGTAGTAAGGAAGTACTAGCATCATCTCCAAAGGTCCTACTTTGATTCGTATTGAATCGAATGTGAATCGTCATTGGAGAAAATAAAATACAAGAGAATTTCTTTCGGGTCATGCGTAAAATATCCGTCATGGTTACAGTGAGCATTCTACTGTTGATGTCACTTTCTTCTGCGATTGAACAAACAAGAGAACTAAACTCAGACTCAATGCAAATGAGAAGCGGAAATAATGTTCCAGATCCTTTGCATCTTGTTGATGATTCGTTGTATGCCGAGACTGTAAATGGAATGGATTACGATGATTCTGGAAATCTGTATTATGGTGGCTCATTATGTGGTCGTTCAAGTACTGAAGTAAGTTCTACTTTTGAGTGTGAATTAACCTCGCAATCTGGAACCGAAACAACACTGAGTTTCACTCCATCGTATGTCGCGGTAATGGACAATGGAGGGAACAGAATCGCAGCTCATCTCTTTCACAGTGGATACGGTGATAGAATTGATGAGATAATTGTTCTAGAGAATGGTGATGTCCTAGTAGCCGGTGGTTTTTGTTGGCTTTCAAACGAATGTTATTTTCAAGGTGACAATATGCTGCTTGAGGCACCTGGAAGAAACTTGGACGCATTTATTTTCAGAATGGACCCCTCTGGAGAGGTAATCTGGTCCCGGGCTTTTTGGTCGGATGGAAATGACTTAATCCACAGTTTGGACGAGGGGCCGAATGGCGAAATATACCTTCAGGGTACATTTTGTGATGTTGGTACCTCCCAATGCAGATTGAATTCAGCCGAGGGAGTTCAAGGTCCGCTAAGCAAGGGAGGTGCGGACATATTTATTGCCAAATTATCCTCTGATGGTTCTATTAATTGGGTAAAGACACTCGGTAGCTCCACAGAGGACCATACACTTGGAGGCGGGTACTGGTCACTCCAGCAAATGGGTATCGTCGCCACATCTGATGGTGGTGTCTTGGTGACTGGTTCGGTTTGTCATGATAGTACATTTCTCGATACTTGTGCATTCAGATTGTCGCCCGATGACGTAATCACCAGTCAGGATGGTTTCGTGGCAAAATATTCTGCCAATGGGACTTACCAATGGTACGAAAAAATCGGAGGGGGCGGAGTTGATTATGTTCAAGTCATGGTGCCACTAGATGATAACAGGGTACTTGTAGGTGGCAACCATTATTCTAGCAACTTCACAGTTACCGGATATTGGGTAAATAATTCAGGTAGTTCAGATGCTTGGTGGGCTATCTTAAACCATGAGAACCAAGAATGGGAGGGCCTTTGGGATTCTGATGAAACTGGAGATGCTTACATCCATTCAGCTTCTGTAGGTTCAAATGGTGAAATTGTAGTTGCAGGTTCCGGTTGTTGGCAAATCACACCTTGTACAATCGAAGTTGCTGGGAAAACACACAATGGTCGTTCTTACGGAATCGGTTGGGCATTGAAGGTTGATGATGAAGCAAACAGCGATTGGATTCGAGGAGTATACTCCACAACTAGGTCTGCTTCTCCAGTATCTCAAGTATTGCAAAATGACTTTGGCGACATAGCAATGTCGATACCAAATTGTTACAGTGAAGATAATGAGAATGACTGTAGTATCACAATGGGGGGGCATACTTTCAACTCAGTTGAAAATGCCACCCTAATCCGAGTAATGATTCTAGATTTTGATAGAGATGGAGTAGTCAACGAATTGGACAACTGTCCTGCAGGAGATGAAGGTTGGACAAGTGATGCCTCTACCGACAATGACTTAGATGGCTGCAACGACATCACGGAAGACTTGGATGACGACAATGACGGTTGGTTAGATTCGGAAGAAATTGCTTGCTCTCACTCACCAATAGATCCAACCTCCATGCCAATCGATAGTGATGGTGATAATATCTGTAATAATCTCGACAATGATGATGATGATGACGGCTATCTTGACGTCGAAGACGCATTTCCTTACAACCCCGAAGAATGGGTAGACAATGATATGGATGGCATCGGAGATAATCAGGATGATGATGACGATAATGATGATTGGAAAGATCATCAAGACGCCTTCTCAAACGAAGCATGCGCCTACATTGATTCGGATGGAGATGGCCGACCGGATTCTTTTGTTATTCCAAATTGCCCTACTTCTTTAGAGGAAGATACCGATGATGACGGAGATGGAGTAGAGGATGTTGTAGATGCTTGGCCATTGGATCCAGCAATGGGTTTGGATACAGATGGAGACGGCCTTCCGGACAGACACAAATCTGGGTTAACCGGTTCAATAGAGGAAGATACAGATGACGACAACGATGGATATCTGGACACAGAAGACGACTTCCCACTTGATGCTAATCGCTGGTTAGACACCGACGGTGATGGTATTGATGATTCAATAGATGCCGACAGAGATGGCGATGATTGGAGCGATTTGGACGAAGAGGAATGTGGAACAGACTCAATGGATGGCGATGATTGGCCAACAGATTCAGACAATGATGGAATCTGCGATGCAATGGATAAGCAAGGAATCACAGAGCTATTTTCAGGCGGAATTGGAATCGCATTCGCAATTTCTTTCTTGCTAATTTTGGGAGCAATTGCCTATTCTAGAAACGAGTCATTCCTAAAGGAATCGGAATCTCAGATTCCTCCACCTCCATCACTAGAAGAGGTATTGGAAGTAGAAGTTGAGGAAGATTCTGATTAGAACGGCAAACCATTTCTGTTAAATCAGGAATTGATTTGATTCAATCGTGCGCTTCAACCCAGTTGTGATATTGGCGGTATTATTACTGACTTCGGCGACTGCTGGATGCCTTTCTGAAAACAAAGGAGATGGAGGAATTGACCTTGTGGTTAATTTTCAATTAACGAATGGCACAATTGTTCAAACATACGTCGATGGAGAGTTAGAATCCACATCGAACATCATCCTAGATTTCGATTTTTCAAAAACAATATCGGAGTATCAGTTAGTCAGTTTTGGAATTGACCCCAATGATGGACGAAGTCCGATTATTGTAGCCGCAGAATCGTCACAAACGGTCTCGCTTGAATTCTATGAGCACGGAATATACTATCTAGATGCATTTACTATCAATGAAATGGAAGCGAGAGAGAACCTAACAATTGTTGTAAGAATTGAACTCAATATCGAATGGAATGAAGATACAACAAATGAGCCAAATTCACTCGAAATTGATTCTATACCGAAGAATGGGGGGCCATATCCTTCGATGATAATAATTGACTCAGATGTAGAAAATCCTGAACTAATCGAGAATGTGGGAGGTGGCAGAGAAGTGGAAATCACTTGGCGTCTTTTTGACGAAGCGGACGATGCTTGCTTGATTCGTCCAACCACTGTTGACGAGGGGGAAATCGCAAATTGGAAGGTACATCACAGAATAACAAACGAAGTTCACGACCTAAGAATTAGTTATGATAGTGGTCAAGATTACATAGACATAGATCATTCGATATCAATTCTATATGAGGAAGTCGAATCTCCACCAAGTCCTTGAGATAAAGACGGGCGTGGCCAATAACAATGTCTTCTGAACTGCATGTCGTAACCGGAGCCTTCGGTTATAGTGGCAGATGGATAGCCAAGCAACTCCTCTCCGAAGGCAAACAGGTTCGTACCCTCACCAATGCAGCCGCTCGAGATGACCCATTCGAAGGCGCTGTGGAAGTTCACCGATTGAATTTCGAGGATTACGAATCATTGGTCGAGTCTCTGAGAGGCGCAGATGTACTCTACAATACATATTGGGTGCGTTACAACGATAATCAACGGAATTTTGATCACGGAATCGCGGTTCAAAATTGCAAGAAATTGTTCGATGCTGCTACCGAAGCAGGAGTTAGGAGAGTAGTACATTTCAGTGTTGCAAAACCTGATCAAGCCCCTGGTTGGACTTACTTCGCAGGTAAGGTAGAGACCGAGAGGTTACTCAGGGAATCTGGCCAATCATACGCCATTGTCCGTCCAACGGTATTCTTTGGCGGTGGCCGAAATGTTCTGATCAATAATATCGCTTGGATAATGAGAAAATTCCCAATATTCGGGGTATTCGGTTTTGGAAAGTATCCTATCCAGCCAGTGCATATCCGGGATGTAGCAAGGGTGTCGATTGAACTTGGAGCAAGTGATGAAAATATCACCAGAGATATTGCCGGACCAGAGAGATTTACCTACAGGGAATTTGTATCCTTGATAGGAAAGAGTATGGGAGTAAGCAGATTGATTATTCCAATCCCTCCAATCGTTGGTTGGTTAGCAGGGCAGATAATGGGAATATTCCTGCGTGACCGAGTCATTACCAGAGCAGAGATTCGTGGATTAATGAACGGCTTGGTGGCATCTGAGGAAGAGCCATTAGGAGATATTACATTCAGTGAGTGGATTAAAAAAAATGGCTCAGATTTGGGTACAGAATATCAGAACGATTTACGAGAAAGAAGGTATACCAAATAATCACAATAAATACGCAGTGGAAATCATCCCACAATGGTAATATAAGAACCAAAAATAACGTCAAAATATGCCCAAATACATGTTTTCGGGGAGCTATACTAGTGAAGGCGTGGCTGGACTACTGGCAGAAGGTGGAACAGCCCGAAGAGATGAGGCCGCGAGGATTGCAGAAATGCTCGGCGGAACTCTAGATGCGTACTACTGGTGCTATGGAGATACAGACTTCATGTGCATCATGGATGTACCAGATAGTGCAAAAATCGCTAAGCTAGCACTTCATATCGGAGCTTCTGGTACTTTCAGTGGAAAGCTAACCCCTTTGATCTCAGTGGAAGAGATGGACGATATCTGCAATGCAGACATCGGAGATTTCAGACTTCCCGGTCAATGAATCAACACAATTTAC
>DAMG01000092.1 GCA_002497025.1 Euryarchaeota archaeon UBA126 | reverse complement strand
GGAGTCACTATGATGCTTTACGGAGAAAGTGAACAAGGTCCAGAGGATGTGGTCCATGAAGCCCTGAACCACCCATTGCTAGATATCGAAATTGATGGCGCTACTGGAGCATTGATTCATGTCACAGGTGGGCCTTACATGACTCTCGAACAAGCAAACCAGGTTTGCGACTTGATGACTGCGAGGCTGTCTCCCGATGCGAATGTTATCTTCGGAGCGCGCCAGGATCCAGCGTTTGGCGACACAATCAAGGTCATGTCAATCATTACAGGGGTTGCTTCGGAACGACTCGATCGTGAAATCATGAACGCGGATTCTTTGGGTGACGCACTAAATATCGCTAGACATGGTGGAAATCGCGATGGTGGAAACCTGCAGCGATTTGATTGAGGATTCGGCAATCAATATCTTCTCGCGCGCGAGAGTATCAAATCGGGCAAAGCCTCAAACCGGACATACATCGAGGGTGATTCATGATGGCAGGTCGTAGGTTGCAGGCTATGGGTCTCGTTCTGGTTCTATTTCTGAGCACCACTGCAGCGCCTGCTAGCGCTCAAGCGGATGACCCAAAACAGCCATCTGTAGATAATCCACATATGCATTTCTGGGGCACTAGTCAACTAGACCAATGTTGGACTCATTTTGATCGAAACGGCTCTGATGGTTCTTCAGTTGACGGTTATGGGATGAAAACATTCTCTCAGGGAACCCAAGTAGAAGTGGATATTTCTTGTCGAATTCAATCTGGAGAGAACTTCAAACAAGACATGTGGCTTAACGAAAATGGAAGTATCAATATCGAACTTTCATTCAGAATCTTCTCAGCCGATTGTACCGATAACTCAGAATGTAAGGATTTGACCATTACATTATGGAGAGGAAATACCGAAATCGCTCAATCCATAACATCTCAGGAAACTGTAAATAATTACGAAGATTTCACGATAAATTGGAATATACCGATTAATGAAACAATGTACCGTTGGAATAAAAGTGGAGAAGAACCTGTTGTTCAAGTCGAATATTCAGCCCCAGGTGTTACTGGACTTCAGTGTTGGATTTCAGATTGCACTGGAGAATTTAGAATGTACTACTCGAACAACGAAGATAATTACAGTGTGGAGGCAAATTTCCCTGTAGTCAATGCAACAGGAGATGGACCAGGTGGTGGCGATGGCGGTGGCGATGGTGTTCTCGGTGGCGCAGTTGGAGATAGCCTTCCCGGATTCGGGTTAGCAGCAGGTCTTGGCGCACTTGCAATGGCTGCAATAGCAAGTTCAAGACGTGAAGAATAATCTTCACAAATCTTCCATTGCTACAGTAGATTCCTCTCCGGTATCTAAGTCCTTGATGCGAACTTTACCTTCCGCCCATTCATCGGGCATTACCATGACTAATCGAGTAGCACCACAACGTTCTGCATGCTTGAATACCCACTTCATCTTCTTATCTTCAAGAACAAGATCAACAGTTCGACCTGCAGAACGCAGTTTCGCAGCAACCTGCATTGCTGCACCACGAAGTTCTGCTCCCATGCCAAATACAACATCACCTACTCCGGTAGATAATTCTGGGAGCAATCCTTTGTCGGTAAGAAGTTCCATGACCACCATATCACCAAAGCCAAAACCGGTGGCTGGCAAATCGTTTCCACCTAAGCTACTGATGAGTTTGTCATAACGGCCGCCTCCACATATTGCGCGTAGGTTGCCAGCTCTGTCGTGTGCCTCAAACACAGGCCCGGTATAGTAAGCAAGACCTCGGACTACAGAAGCATCGAATGATACCCAATCTGAAATTCCGTAAGAATCACACAAAGAGAATAAAGATTGCAACTCGATTAATGCCTCGCTATCCGAGGTAAGAGCGGATGAAAGTGATTCGAGATCTGTTATTCCAAGCACCGATCGTATAGTCGAGATAGCCTCAGATGCTAGTCCTAAATCGCTTAATTGCGCCTCGATAACATCTGCGGGTAATTTATCCATTTTATCGACAATAACACATGTTTGTGCAAAGATTTCTCCTTCTAGGCCAAGAGTCCCAAGAACCTCTTCAAGCACCTTGCGGCTACTAATTCGGATCACTAAATCTTCTGAACTGAGGCCAACGGAATCGAAAAATTGTACAAGAACAGAAAGCAACTCTGCATCGGCCTCTACTCCGTTCATTCCCCAAATGTCGACATTCCATTGGTAGTGTTCGCGACCCCTGCCTCTCTGGGTTCTTTCATATCTCCAACATTGTGGAATAGAATACCACTTGATTGGTAGCGCAAGAGCTCCTGCTCTAGCCATTACCATGCGAGCTAATGAAGGAGTCATTTCAGGTCTTAGAGCAACTTTTCGTCCGCCCTTGTCTTCGAAATTGTATAGTTGTCCAACAATCTCTTCTCCAGCCTTTCGGGTGTACAACTCTTCGCTCTCTAAAACTGGAGCATCATATTCCTCAAATCCGTGAGAGAGGGCGGCTGAGTGGAAGCGCTCAAAGAGCCAATTGCGAAGTCGCATATCCTCAGGATAGAAATCCCGAGTCCCTCGAACGCCCTGAGCCATATCACGTAGGGGCCATCATTCATTCTTCAAGCCCTACGGCTCTCACGGAAGGTTTCGAGCCGTTCCGCCCTAGTCACTCGGCCATCCGATAGTGGAAATGCATAGAATCTAAGACCAACAAATGTTAGGAATCCAAAGGCAGTTGTATTGATTGCCCAAGACATTAATTCACCCAATTCAATTATTTCGACAAATATGTAGAATGTGAATGTAGATACCGCCCATAAAATCGCATAAACTATCATCATTTTAGTAAAACTAGTACGAATGTTTGAATCAGATTCGAAGGTTAACCATCGATGCAAAACATATGCTTGCAGACAACTAATTGCAAAGGATACTGCCCAGCCAAAAGTTTCTGGAGAGCTCGTAAGTGTCAGGTAATTGGAAAATATCCAATATAGTGCTGCGAATATTGCAACGTTAATGCAACCAACCGAACAGTACATCACATATTCGCGAAATAACTTGGCCCAAGGGTAGTCCTCGCTAACAAGCAAACCATTCCCTCACACTTGGTCATATGAATAACCAATTTCGGCCTCTATAATCGAACCAGTATGTGGTTTAGTCTCCCCATAATCGTCGATGAATGTCTCGGGTAGGTTCTCTCCAACCTCAACAATGAACGGGTCTTCCCCGCCAGGTAGAGTATCGATTGGAACTTCTGCGCCTTCTGGAACGTTTCTGTAAAGCGGCCTTGGTTCTAGTGTGAAATTTCCTGAAAGTAATGCCAATGGCCAAGGGTTACCAGATGTAGGAACGATTCGATTGATTATGATAAATCGATTAAGTCCGATGAATAAGCCAGCGGTTATTCCCCAGAATAGCAAAATTATGGAGATTCCATTTGCGTTTGTTGGATCCCATGGGTTGTCTACATTTGCTAGCATATCTGCAAAGTATGAGAGAATCAAGACACTGAACATCAGTGGGAATCCAAGATACATGATGTA
>DAMG01000045.1 GCA_002497025.1 Euryarchaeota archaeon UBA126 | reverse complement strand
AAGGCGGCTTGGAGACTTCAGGCCACCTCATTGGTATTATTACCCGGATTTATGGTGCAATATGCGAGGGCTGAAGATTCATTGAAATTACAATGGAAGAACTCTATGCACCTGTTAACTGCATCTGGAATTTGTTTAGCCTTACACTTCGGCACATGGTTGATGTCATTGGATAGAACTACTCTTACTCATTCTCTATTATTCGTTACAGCTCACCCCCTAGTCATTATCATAGGGCTTTGGTTGCTTCGTAAACCAGCAACGAAGATGCAATCGATTGGAGCGTTAGTTGGATTTATTGGGGCCGCTGTTGTTGTTGGTGGGGGAGCAAGCGAAACTGGTGTAAGCCTCTATGGTGATTTCCTAGCCTTCTTAGGAGCGGTTACCGTTGTTGGTTACCTAGCGATCGGTCGAATGGTTAGAGGATGGATGCCTCTTTTCCTCTACGCATTCCCTGTTACTTTGGTTTCAGCGGTAGCACTCACTGCTTGGGCTATTTTCTCAGAGGGTTTAACATTCAATCTAGACGATATGACAGGTGCGTTTGGTTGGATCAGCGTAACTTGGATACTTTATGTTGGATATCTCGCTTTAGGGCCAGGGCTTCTAGGACATACGGGGATAAATGCTGTACTGCGCTGGATTCCTCCATTGACAATTTCGATGATGTTGATTATGGAGCCTGTAATCGGTTCAATTATCGGATGGATTGTTGGAGTAGATTCGATTCCACAAATTTGGACATTAATTGGAGGATTATTGATGGTGTCTGGATTAGCTTTAGTCACATTTGACTCTGAATCTGAGGAAGCCTCAGAACCCTCCGTTTGATGTAGTCCTTCTACTTGCGAGGTTTGTGTCAAAGCCCTGTCTTCTATTGACCAATGATGATGGTATCGAGGCCAGTGGTTTACATGCCTTAATTCGAGCTTTACACGAACGTGACTTTCCAATCGTAGTCATGGCACCTGCTACTGAACAATCGGCTACAAGCATGAGACTTTCTTTGGGGTCGAATTTGAAATTCGAAGAGCGCAAAGATATCGCCGACAATCTATCAAAACCCGATGGTCCACCTCTCAGAATGTTTTCCTTAGATGGGACACCTTGTGATTGCGTAATCGTTGCAATTGACGGTGGACTAGAACATTGGGTGCCAGATATGAAACCAGCATTGTGTGTTTCAGGAATAAATCAAGGGCCAAATCTCTCTGTTGATGTAATGCATTCAGGGACAGTTTCCGCTGCACGAGAGTCAGGTTTGTACGGACTTCCATCGATTGCAACCAGTTTGTCAACATATCAACACTCTGATTTTGCGGATACTGCAAAGGCTACAGTAGAGGTAATTGAGGCGGCAGTAGCAGTATTGCCTCATGTTGCAGAGAATGTGCTACGGCCTGAGGGTTCATCTCCAGAAATCACAGGAGACGATATTAACGACCGAATCCTTTCTGAATTCAAGCAAGGCAATTTGATGCTGAATATTAACGCACCAGAATCCTGGACTAATGGTTTCCAAACGGTTTCACTAGGAGTTCGTTGGTATCACAACGCAATCGGCTTATCAAATACGGAATCCGCTGGTGTTGCTTACGGTTTCAAGGCCGCACAAATTGAGGATGAGGACATCCCCAATACAGATTGTAATGCAGTAAACAGTGGCGCTGTTGCCATTACTCCGTTGTCCTGCTGGCCGGTAAATCATCCTCTGGGATTATCTCAAGAATTACTTGAAGAGGCTACTAAACAGGGAGAAAACGGACTACCGATTTGGTTGAGAAATTGACACATTATCAATTATCCAAGGTATGTTGAACAATTGTGATACAAGCATGTCCCTGCAGCCATTGATTCCCTAAACTTATTTTTGTTAAGGAAGTATTCAGTTGATTCTCTGCTTCTGTGAATGACTGATGATCGGAAAGCACAAACCCTAGAGGGCCGTTCTTCGCTATGGTTTCCATTCCTTCTCCTTGAGCGTCAAGGACGTAAGTCGAGACTCCTTCTTCTTGCCATTCTGCTAGGGTTTCTTGTAACCCCCCTCCAATATCGAAGATACCTTGCGTGACTTCATCACGTAATCCGATAGCTGGGACGGGTCTTTTGAGAATGGCTTTGATTTGGCCGGCGATTGAGCGCTCATCAGGTCTTACACCCGACAGTGTTTCTCCGTTGAACAAAATTCTCCTATCCGGTCCGGGTCCGCCACACAGATGCAATATTATGTCGGTATCACGGCGAATTCCATGCGAGACGAATAGTGCGGCATTTACTGCTCTGACCAATACATCCATTCTCCCAGAGCCGCCAGCCAAATCATTCAGATTTAATTTCCCTGAACTCGGTGCTAAGTGGCCGATTATGGCGAATCGGCGTTGCAATCATTCACCCCATGTCTAAGTCTAGGTCATCGACATCCATCATCGATTGCATCTGTCTTCTCATGCGCCTATCGCCTTTCATTCCTCGCATCATTTTTCGGCTTCTATTCCATTGGTTGAGCAATTCCTTGACGTCTTTTTCGGTTGTCCCTGAACCACGTGCAATTCTCCTAATTCTTTGGGACTTAAGCACAAGCGGCTCATCCTTCTCATGTTGCGTCATAGAATCCATTATCACTCGATACTTGGCTAGATTAGCCTGCATCTGCTTCTTTTGCCCGGCAGACATCGAGCCCATTCCAAACATACCATCAGGAAGGTGTGAGAGAATACGGTCAACCGTTCCAATCCTACTCATCATTTCCATCTGAGTGTACATGTCTGTGAGAGTAAATCTACCCGACATTAGACGTTGAGTGAGGCGAATTGCTTCTTCTTGATCAAGATCTTCCGGTGCAAGGTCGATTAGGCCCTTGATGTCACCCATCCCAAGTAATCTTGAGATAAATCGATCAGACTCGAACTTCTCGAGATCATCTACCCTTTCTCCTTCACCAACGAAGACGATTGGAGCGCCAGTAACGGAAACTGCGCTTAATGCTCCACCACCTCTGGCAGTACCGTCTAGCTTGGTAACGATTGTACCAGTTACGCCTACTAAATCATGGAAGGTTTGTGCCACAGGTCCTGCTGCTTGACCTACCTGAGCATCAATTACAAGGAATCTCTCAGTAGCGTTGGCAATCTCTGCGATTCGTACCAATTCATCCCTTAATTCATCATCAAGGCTGTCTCGACCTGCAGTGTCTATGATTAGAACATCAGCCATCCCAACTGCCTTGATACCATTCCTAACGATGGTGGCAGCGTCTTTTTCATCTGGCTCTCCATATACTTCTACGGGTGAATCTTCGAGAAGTTGCTGTAATTGGGCGTAAGCTCCAGGCCGGTGTACATCAGCTTCGATTACTGCTACTTTCACTCCGTGCTTCCGCCTCCACCATTCTGCGACTTTTGCGGTCGTTGTGGTCTTTCCTTGACCATATAGACCGACCATCAATACGGTTTCATTATGCGGCTTAATTTCACGAGCAGGCCCTAGCAACCTAACTAACTCGGTGTAAATCAGATTCATGGCATGAGTCTCGAGTTTTATCCCTGGACGAGGTTCCTCTTCCATCAATCGTCGTTCAATACGTTCGGTCAACTCCTTGGCCTGTCTGACATTGAAATCTGCTTCCAATAGGGCACGTCGAAGAGAACGTGT
This sequence comes from Euryarchaeota archaeon UBA126, assembly GCA_002497025.1. Lineage (GTDB taxonomy): Archaea > Thermoplasmatota > Poseidoniia > Poseidoniales > Thalassarchaeaceae > MGIIb-O1. The sequence continues at coordinate 4,689 of DAMG01000045.1, read as the reverse complement.
CAACTCGCGTACAGTTTCCTCATCTACCTCTCGCTTACCCTTGAGTAAGCCAACGGAACCGAGGATTCTGCGCTTCAGACCCTCCAGTGCCATGTGCCTTGGGTCCAAAGCGTGTGGTTTGAACGTTATCCGCAATAATCGATAGCCTGAGACCTCACGATACCCTTCCAAATATGCTGTTTCGGTTATATTTTGATAATTCTCAAGGGTGTAACTGATAGCAGGAGAGACATCGGGGAGTCATGGCTGAGGCTCCGATTGAGATGTGGGAGATGCAGCTTGCATTTGCCATAGGCTTGTTGGGTGTATACGCTGGTTGGCGTGGAACAATAGCTAGAATGACAGGTTTTTACGATCTTTCAGGGGCTTTCAAGACGCTATTGTTTGGATTAGTTTCTGGAGTATTAATTGCTTCTCTCATCGATTCCCTAATACTAGCTCCAATACGTTTAGAATCGGTTAATATCCTTGAGGTTTCAATAATTGCACTAGTAATCGGGATGGCAGAATCTGCATTCACGCTATTCCTTCTAGGAAGACCCAGAACTGTCGGATTGAGAGCAAGTGCACCGTATGGTTGGACCCTAGGCCTTGGTTTTGGTGCAATGCGTTCGGCCCATCTCAATGTCAGATTATTTGACCCCGAAGTATGGGTTGGGACAACAGGATTTGAACCGTTTAACATCGCTTTAGCATGTGTCTTGACTTTGACCACCTGTATTGGACACGCTTCTGTAGCAAGTTGGCAAGGTTCGAAGATTATTCAACACGAAAGGGCTCGTACATTCTTCACCAGTTCAATTGTCAGAACAGTTCTAATCGTCACAACGGTTTTGACGATATTCGAGCCATTTGTGATATTATTAGTACTTCCAATGGTTGCTTGGTCATGGGTTCCAGCACACTCAACTTGGCTTCCATCTGGAATGACTCCAGCGGCTGCTCAGGCCTATCGTAGAACCATCAGAAGTTCGGATAGACACGAGCGTGCGGCGGCGGAAAGAATCCGCGGGGAGAAGGTTATTCAGGATGATTGAGAATATTTTCCGAAACTAGCTACGCAGTGCCATGATGTTTGATAAATGACAAATCAATAAGTCAGAATTATAGGAGCCCTGCTAAGGGATGGATGCAGAATGCGCGTCATTATCGCTGGAGCCGGGGAAGTCGGTAGGGGTGTAGCAGCCGCTCTCAGAGAAGAAAGACGGCAGGTTGCATTGATTGATCCAGACCCCGAAGCAATCAACGAATCCCAGTCTCTGGATTGCTTATTGGTAACTGGCGATGCTCTTTCACGCGACTCATTATTACGAGCAGGAATTAATGATGCAGAGATCATGGTACTCTGTACAAATAATGACGAAGTAAACCTACTCGGCTGTGCTTTTGCAAAGAGAGTATACAGTGAGCAGGTGGGAGATAGGGCAACAAGAGGATTGACCACAATCGCAAAGATTCGAGATCCAACTTTACTTGACAAGAATAGAGGAGCAGGCCCTCTTGAAAGGTGGACTCGTGCAGACCACATTGTCTGTGCTTCAGACGATATCGTCAAACAATTGGCAGCAGGGCTTCTTGCACCTTCAGTAGAGGAAATACTCCCACTTGGTGATAATGCTTGGATTGCTGTAGCCGAAGTTATGCCCAATTCAGCATTAATCGGTAAAACTACCGGAGAAGTGTCAGATTGGATAGTCAATATCCCATCTGTATATGCAATACGCTCCGCAGATGCGAAAGGCGCACTAGTCAATGGTAGTGAGGTAATTCAGGAAGGAGACATGCTCTGTTTCGTAGCTCGTTCAACTGAGGAATTCATGACGATTACAACCGGTGCAGGTTTACAAGACCCAGAATGGCCTGATGATCCAAATATTGCAATTTTTGGAGCGACCCAATTCGGAACAACACTTGCTTCCCATTATCTTGGAGAGGGTGCAGAAGTAGTGGTAATTGAGCCAGATTTAGATGCGGCAAACGAATTGGTCGGTTCTAGAATTGGTAATAGTAAAAGATTAGATGTAATTCACGGTGACCCTCAGGACGGAGATTTACTTAGAGAACTCAGTATTGCTACTCATGACGCGGCGATTGCAGCATTGGCTGATGATAATCTCAACATCGCAATAGCAATGCGAGCAAAAGACAAGGGAGTACCTAGAACAGGCCTTATTCTCAAAGATAGGGCCCTTGTTGAGGCTGTACAAAGGATTGGTTTGACTCGACCTGTTAGTCGAAGGCACGTGACTGTAATTTCAATTATGAAATCGATTCACATGAATGTCCCCGGAACTTATCAGGTAATCCCATCCTTACCCGGAATCATCTCTATCTCAGCATCCCTTAGTGCAAAGGCTGAGATAGTTGGTAGAACCATCTCTGATGCAGAATCAAAGTTGGGTTGTAGAATAGTCATGGTTGAACACGAAGACGAGGATGGAATAATTCACATTCAAAACCCGTCAGAGGTTGATTCTCTACAAGTTGGCGACAAGGTGCTGTTATTCCTTCGACTTGACGATCTCAAGAGATTGGAGAAAGCTCTGGGGAGTTGAGCCATGCGCTGGGATGTCATCGGCCTCGTAATAGGCTGGACGCTACGGATTTTCGCCTTACCTCTGGCCGTAGTCGGAGCATATTCTGTTTATGCTGATGGCTGGGAATTCGCTATTCGAACTTATGCAATTGCCTTAGTCATCGCTATCTTAGCCAGTCAGTGGTTATTTTCCAAGGCATCGAGTTATGAGGTTGGCAGCCGGGTAAGGGACAGGGAGGCCTTCGCTGCGGTAGCACTTGGTTGGCCACCAGTCGTATTGTTGGGTGCTATTCCTTTCTGGCTTGGTGGCATGTTCTACGGCCCGTTTGAATTCATGGCGAATGAAGCGACATTTTTCGAAATATTGAGTGGAGCTTTGCATGCATGGTTTGAATCAATGTCGGGTTTCACTACTACAGGAGCCTCTGTGATAGATCAATCAACTAGTCCTGTTTGTTCAGGGGAATTTGATGGAGATTGTGTCGGCAGCCAAAAGCGCAGTTTACTACTCTGGCGATCATTATCCCAATGGATAGGAGGAATGGGTGTAATTATGCTCGGTCTACTCATTTTCTCAAAGGCTCTAGGAGGTGGTATGGCTCTTGCTAGGGCCGAATTAACAGGTCCTACAGTATCTAATCTTAGCACCACTCTAGAGGGCACTGCTAGGAAATTATGGGCTATTTACATCTGTCTTACAATCATCCAGGGTCTTGTTCTTTACCAGTTTACTGAGATGGGTTCCTTCGATGCACTGAATTATGCATTAACCACAATGCCATCAGGTGGATTTGCTACCAGTGACATGGGGATTATGGTGTTTGATGATACATTAATTGAATCAATAATTATGGTATTCATGCTATTAACCTGTATCAATTTCAGTCTTCTTTTCTTCGGAATATCAGGAAGATGGGGAGAGGTTTGGAAGGATGAGGAACTTCGTACTTATCTGTTAATTCTTGTCGTTGCTTGGCTTGCCATGGCCTTCAACCTAAGCAGGGCTACTGAATATTCCCTAGCCGAATCGATACGCCATTCTCTGTTCCAAGCAATCTCGATTTCTAGTACTGGATATTCAAGTGCTAATTTCTCTGAGTGGCCAGTCTTCAGCCAATTCGTCCTTCTCTTATTGATGATAATTGGTGCTAGTGCTGGTTCTACAGGAGGAGGTCTGAAGGTCCTTAGAATACGCATTGCATTCGAGTTAGCTAAGCGTGAGGTTATACGAATCATTCAGCCAAAGAAGGTAATTGCAATTCGCTTCAATGAAAATGTAGTTGATGAAAGCCGAATTTGGATTATACTCGGAATGGTCAGTTCCTGGATGGTATTGGTGACTATATCTATGCTTACAATTTCTTTCCTAGAACCTAATTTGTCTCTAACAGACGTTTCCTCAGTTTCAATTTCCTTGTTAGGCAATACTGGCCCAGGTTTGGGTTCTTTCGGACCAGCTGATGCCGCTTCCACTTGGGCCGATCTTAGTCCATTGTCCATGTTCGCTTCTACAATTCTAATGTGGCTCGGTCGTCTTGAGCTTCTTACCGTTCTAGTTCTCCTTCACCCACGTACATGGGCTGGTTCTAACTGAGATTGGATGTGCTTTGCAATGATTACCATACAGGATGTTGAGGATGTTCAAGAAAAATGGGGCCAAGGTATTGTAGAGATATCTTCAGCATATGACGATGGTGGCGACTTTGTAAAAAGAGCCGAATTACACATTGATTCACTTTATGATTACAAAGATGGTAGCGTATTATTCAAGCCTACATTTGCAAGCGAAGTGCAATTTCGTTCAACATTTGAATCAGCCTTATCTTACTTTGTCGGCGAAAACGGTGTATGCTCTGAAGACAGCGGTTTCGCAATCAAAGGTTGGGCCAAGGTAAGATTTCAGAATGAGAATGTGATTATCCGGGATTCAACTGCCCTAGCGATGGGCAATTATTTCTTCACAACTGCTGAAGGCGATGAAGTGAAGGTTGAGTATTCATTTGGATATACAAAGGACAGTGAAGGTAATTTACGGATTTGTCTTCATCATTCTTCTGTGCCTAGTTCATAATGAATCAAAGGGTAGGGTAGCTGACGCATACATCATTAAGCGACCCCCATAATTACGTCCATGGACTTAACGACACTTGATT
>DAMG01000066.1 GCA_002497025.1 Euryarchaeota archaeon UBA126 | reverse complement strand
ATATCATGAATACCGATTGCCAAGTCATGCTTTCGAGAAGAATTACAGCAACCATCGGCCCTACTATCTGACCAGCCGAGCCAGCTGCGGTGGCAATGGCTAGACTCATCGAGCGATGCTCGGGAGCACTGGCTCTACCAACAACGGCTAGAATCACTCCGAATCCTGTTCCTGCGATACCGAACCCTACGAGTATTTCGTAGAATTGAATGGCTAGTGGTGAAGTCGCTCCAGTAGTCAAAACTAGACCTATGGCATAGAGAATTGCTCCGAGGATGATCGCCTTTCTGTCACCTATTTTTTCAGCGAATGCACCAAAGAACGGGGCACCGAATCCCCAAGCCAAGTTTTGGATTGCGATTGCTAGGCTGAACTCCGCTCTAGGCCAGTCGAACTCCTCTTGAATTGGGATCTGGAATACTCCGAAGGAGGCTCTAATCGCGAAGCCAACCAATACGATTAGACAGCCGACAATCAATACTGGTGTAATCAGTCGCGGCCGGTTTTCCATGTATCGTCATGTGATGTGCTGCATATCGTTATTGCTAATTTTGGGATTTGAGAATCAACCGGTGCCGCCCATACCCTTGATGAATAGCGGGGCTTCCGACATTCGTGGTCGACGTCGATTCCGCCCTGCGCGCAAGCGCATATTCGGGTAAGAAACGCCCAAAGGGCTCGGATTCGAAAAAAGAGGAAGTAAAGAGTCGAAAAATTGAGCCATTCGAACCTGAAGAAGCATTCGAGAAAGAAAAAGCAGATGCTTTTTCCATGTGGTTAGTAATTGTATTCGGATTGACAATGGGTCTCATAATGAGATACGTAGTAATGCCAACATTAACCCAACCTGAAGCAATTCTTTGGGTACTTCCATTATCCCTAGTTGTAATTCTCCCAACCATGCACAAGTTATTGATTCCAAACAAATGGTCAGACCGTTATGATGGAGGAAACTGGTTTAGAGCAAGTTTTCTGTATATTTTCTCTTGGTTAGCAATCTCATTCCTCTTGGTTAACCCACCACTTGCTGATATTGCCCCACCAACGCTTGCTGATGGAATAGATGTCCAGGATACAGATTCTATAGAGTACGTAGGATGGATAGATGGAACCTACACAATTGCCTTGAATCAAGGAACCGTTGATGTTGTGCTAGGAATGGCAGTAAGAGACAATGTGGACGCAGAAAATGCGACTGTGCAAGTCAGTTTTTGGAAATACGGAGCGTTGGTTGGTGAACTTGCAAATGGTACTGCATCAGATTTAACCGAAGCTAGGGCTACTTTTGATTCGGTGAACAATTCATGGGTTAGTATTGATAAATTGGGTAATCCGGTGGTCATCAAACACTCAGAGGATATTGGTTTAGCATGGGATTTGGGTACTCTTACTCCCGGTCAATATGAAATCAAAGTTCGTTTGAGTGAAGTTGGCGATCCATGGGATGAAAATGTCTGGGAAAAGACCTACAGTATTGCCGTAGTCACAGTTGCGACCGCCTAATTTAGAATCAAATCACTTACCGATTAGGGAACAAATCGTTGCCGTCATTGCGTCGAGTTGTAATGCCTCTCCACCACCCTCGACCATCCGAAAATCTGTCTCAGCCATAGCTTCTGTAACAGCCAACTTTTGCTTTTCATCAAGGAAGGCAACTTCTCCCAATCCTCTATGCAATTGATTGACCATATCAGTACCTGCTAATCCGTACTTGTCTAACAGCCCCTTGAGTCTTCGACGAGCTGGCTGGAATCCATCTTCCTTACAGGCGAGTAAGTAACCATGCAGCTCCTCTGGAGGGGCTGTTGCAGTGGTTTCGTAAATTAAATCGCGAGTCACAGTTGACGAAAGAGAAGCGGCGACCTGTAAAGCAGTAATCGCTTTCCTCAGGTCTCCCAAACTGACGTGAACAATCGCCTCAGCAGCCTCGTCTTCCAAGGTGATATCCTCCGAGGCTGCTACACTGCGAATCATCTCATCGACTTGATCTTCGGCTAGTGGACGGAATCTGAATACTGCGCAACGAGATTGAATAGCCTCGATTATCTTCGATGAATAATTGCAGGAAAGAATGAACCTGCACGTCTGGGAATGTTGCTCCATAATTCTACGAAGTGCCCCTTGAGCGTCAGGAGTCAAGGCGTCGGCTTCGTCAAGAAAAATTACCTTGAATGAAGTTCCAGGAACAGGAGCAGTTTTTGCAAAGCCCTTGACTTTGGTTCGAATCGATTCTAATTTACGCTCATCACTTGCGTTCATTTCCAGCAGATTCATTCGGTAACTTTCACCGAACACATCACGGGTCAATGCAAGAGCAGCAGTCGTCTTTCCAGTACCAGGAGGACCGGCGAAAAGTAGGTGAGGGAAGGTTTGTTTCTGTGAATAAGCCACAAGCCTATCGACCACCGCTTTCTGGCCTTTGATGTCTGCGACCGTCTGCGGTCGGTGTCGCTCAACCCACATCTCGCTCATGGTCGTCCCTCAGCATCCAGCGTCGGGTGTCCTTGAAGGTTCCCTCCGATATGCTTTGAGACATCAATAGGACTCGTCAGCATTGGGGAATTCTCCACTTTGGACATCTGTGATGTATTGTTTCACTGCTCCATCGATAGACTCGCCCAAGTCTGCATAACGCCTTAGGAATCTTGGACTGAAATCCTTGGTGATTCCTAGCATGTCGTGTAGAACTAAGACCTGCCCGTCACAATCAGGTCCAGCTCCTATTCCGATTGTTGGAATCGATAATTCGGCACTGACCTTAGCGGCTAAGTCGGCTGGAATCTTCTCAAACACTACGGAAAAGCACCCCGCCGCTTCAATTGCCTTTGCATCCTTCAGCAGTTGTGCCGCCTCAGCTTCTTCTTTTGCGCGAACGGTGTATGTTCCGAACTTGTAGATTGATTGTGGTGTCAGGCCAAGGTGACCCTGTACGGGAATACCCGCGCTGACAATTCTCTGAATTGACTCAGCGACCTCTTCTCCTCCCTCTAGTTTGACCGCGTGACCTCCAGATTCCTTCATTATGCGGATTGCGGAATCAAGTGCGGTCTTGGAGTCACCTTGGTAACTGCCGAATGGCATGTCAACTACGACCAAAGCACG
>DAMG01000093.1 GCA_002497025.1 Euryarchaeota archaeon UBA126 | reverse complement strand
TGCGAGGTCGCCTTCATCCATGTCCCTCCCAAAGGTAGGTGTGCAATATATCCAACCCATCGACGCGCAGAATCTAAACACTTTCCTTTGTGCAAGGCAGATATGAAGGAAGTCAGGGCTGTGGCCTTCGATTGTGATGGGGTATTAGCTGCAAATGATTCATCGTGGCAGAATATTCACGACTATTTCGGAACGGAAAATAAAGAGATGCTAGCCAAATTCATACGAAAAGAAGTCACAGAGGAAGAATTTGTTTTGGATGATATCCGCCTTTGGAGAGAAGTTCAACCAGATATACATCGAGATGACATCATGAGATGTTACTCTGGAATCAAATTGATGCCTGGCGCAAGGGAAGTAGTCAAGGAGTTACAAAATCGCGACATTTTGGTTGCTATTGTCTCTTCCGGAGTAGACCTGTTAATCGGTTCGATTGCAAATATGCTCAAAGTTAACGATTGGGCTGCCAATGGATTTGAATGGGATGAAGAAGGATGGCTGATTGGTTCGAAGCCTACTGTAGTTCAATCCCATGACAAAGGAATTATGGTCGACAAATTTGCTAGGATTAATTCCATTGACCCCTCTAACATTGTTTCTGTTGGAGATTCAGGTCCGGACCTTTCAATGAGGATTACTGGTTCTCGATTCATAGGATTCAATCCCGCTCCAAATAGAGGGGCTGACGACTTTGTAAAGGCGGGGGTCCCCGTCGTTGAAGGAAAAGATCTTAGGGGAATTTGGGAGCCGTTATTTGGTGAAAAATTCCCCAAATGAAGGTCAAGCAAAGGGTATGCTAGCCGATTCATGAGTATGCAAATTGATGACCGTCAAAATACATGGCTTTGGTTGGAAACCCAGCATCCTTTGGTAATCGGTTTGGTCCTGCCAAGTCGATGAATGAACTATTGTTGTACCTTTGTGATTTCCAACATAATGACCATGAACATGACCTGTGACAAAAATGTCCGGAGTCTGTTGAATTACCATTCTATCCTCTGGTTCTGGAGATAAGGGAGTCTTTCCACCCCATGAGGGCGCTAGATGTCTCCTTTCCAACATCGCTCTCATCGCCATTTCTGGTTTTGAATACGTCACTGAACGGAGACCTGCGACAAAGTCATCGATACTTTTTCCGTGATATGACAGAATCCTAACCCCGTGTAAGCTGAATTCGCACGGATTACCTACGAATACTGCATCAGAGTAATCCTGTTGCACTTCAGGATCTAGTGCCGGTTGAGGTTCGGCAGGGCGAACTGCATCATGATTTCCAGGCAAAATTACCACATCCACCCAATCGGGGAGCCCTTCCAAAAGTCGTGCTAGCTCACCATATTGAGCAAATAAATCTGTTATCGCTAGATGCCTTTCCTGACCCGGATAAATCCCTACTCCATCTACTCCATCTCCACTGAGAACAAAATATTTCACGGTTCGAGCTAAAGGGTCTGTGTTGAACCATTGAATCATCTTCTCCCATTGAGGACCCAAGAATGTCTTCGAGCCAACGTGTACATCGGAAAGAAAGGCAGCGGAAACTGCTTGATCTTCTCCCGCTGTAGCTTTGGAGTGCTGCCTCATAGGGGGGAGATGGATATTGCTAATCATAAATAGTGGACTTCTTTCTCCAAGTAGAAAGTGCCCACTAACCCCAACCACATCATCATTCATCAGTCCATCCAAAGCAGGATGAAGGGGGCCGGCCCCCGATGGTGGACGAAGTGAACACTGGATATTTTGGGTTTCATCTTCTAAGGCAAAAGACAAGTTACCTGCACGAGTAAATCGAGACTCAGAGGCTAGACCAACTAGAGTGATTTCGTAATCTTTTGACGTGTGCCTTTGTCGATTACGCCATGCTTCAGCAATACTAACAGGTCTACGAGGTAGTGCTCCACCAGAAATCAGTTGATTACGAATTTGCTTCAATCGATCTCCAAAAAATGATTGAATATCGGTCATTTTCCCTTCGGTTCTGGACGACCCGGTGATATCGAAATGAATTTCAATTTCAGCATCAATGTCAGAGGCCTGCATGGGGAAATCTTGCATGCGGTAATGGTCTAATCCGTGTGGCCTAGGAACAGGTGAAGGTTCATTTGGGGTGATAGGGGCGATCGTCCTTCCAATAGCTTGACCAGTTTCTGGCCTAGCCAAGGTCGCTTGCAGTGTTTGGGACTTTCTCTGAGTTGATGCCTCTGCTTCAGTAATGGTTTCCTCAGTAGGTACTATAGTAAGCAACTCGTCAATATTTTGACTTGTCAATAATCGAGCACTACTTGCGGTTGCGGCTTCGATTAAAGGTGAGAGATTTGTTAATTCCTCAATCTTTGTTTGGGCATCTCTACCCATTACAACGAGGCCTGCGGCGGCGAGAGCTCGACTCTTTTCCGCCCAAGACTCAGTCGCCATATGCCATAGGTCACACAGGACCGCTCATGATGATATCGCCTAGTGCGGCTCATGGAGCCGGATTATGGAATATTACTCATCCCAATCTGTCAAGGATGCTAAATCCACCTTTTGAATCTCATCGGCGACGGTCTCAGTTTCCCAATCTGCCCAAGACAGATTTCCTTGCCACTGCTCAGACTTTGGATCCATGGATTCAGGCTCTTGCTCTTCGCCGCCTTCAACACGACTTTCGACTGCGGCGAGGCGCTCCTCGTCTTCTACAACCCGATCTAGAAGTTCCAAAGAAAGTCTAAGTGCGAATGATACGAACGATTTCTTGTTATCTAAACGGTCATTTTCTCCGAAATCTCTCCTGCGCACTATGAATTGATCTCCGGCTGTTACAGCAACGTGGACAAGCCCTACTTCTTTGGTAGGTGTTGCTCCACCCGGTCCAGCGATACCGGTGATAGCAATTGACACCTGGGCATTAGAGCGATGCCGAGCTCCTCGAGCCATTTGCAAAGCCACTTGGTGAGATACTGCTCCAGCTTCTCCTTGGTCAAATGCGGATTTCTCTACACCAAGTTCTCGCATTTTTGCTTCATTATTGTAGACCACCCAACCCTGGTCAAACCAATTGGTTGCACCAGAGATATCTGTGAAGGTTGAGGCAAGTAATCCACCGGTACAAGACTCGGCGGTTGCAATGCTCCACCCTCTCTTCCGGAGTCTTCGGCTCAACCGCGAGGCGAGCGCTGCAGTCTCTTCGACCACGACCGTCCGCTCGGCCCGTCCTTCTTGACTCTTTCACATACGGAAAATGGAGGTTTTTGGTGGGCCCGACCGGAATTGAACCGGTGATCTTCGCTTTGTAAGAGCGACGTCATAACCCCTAGACCACGGGCCCTGAGTGAGAACGCGGACGCAATGTGTTCAAATGATTGGTGGTCGAATAACCTGCCTGAAGGCGAACCTATGAACCCCTTAGAAGACTTGGTTAAAAGACTTCGAAAAAGTGGTATTCCTCTGGAAAATGAGGTGGCTGAAGCCATGCAACATGTGTTCATTGGGTCTTTTACAGACCACGAATTAGATGGATTTTGGCATGATAGACCTGTTCCCTTTCTAATCACTCAGAATGATGCCGCGAAAACTATCTCCGCGCCGCACATGATTGCGACACTACTTCACCACCTTGAGTTGGATACTGGCCAACATGTCTTGTTGATAGGAGCTAAAGGAGGATATCTAGCCGCGTTAATCGACTATATCGTTGGAAAAGATGGGATGGTGACTGTTCTCGAACCTCATCCAGAGGTACTATGCCATACAGAGGAAAGATTAGAATTTCATGATTCGAAAGGACTGATTCGTGTCTTACCAGTCGGCTCACTGGAGGATGACGACGAGGTAACTAGAGGAGTGGACCGAGTTTTGATTACCGGCGCGGTAAGAGAAATTCCACTAACAGTAGCAGGTGTGGTGGAAGAAGGAGGATTTGTCTTAGGACCGTTTGGTGGGCCAATACAACAAAACCTACTGAAGCGAGAAAGGCAAGGTGACGATTGGTTGGACACAGAACTTGGAAATGTTGTTTTTGGCCCAATGGATCTTTCGGAGGCCGAACGAGACCCATTGGATCCACAAGCACTTGCGGACCATATCGAAGATGCACTAAGCATTATTGTTGAAATGGTAGAAATCGATAATGAAACCATAGAAAGAATCGAAGAATTAGTGTATTCTCTTCGAGGTATGCCGGCGGATATACCACCATTGAACGAGGACGCTACCGAGGACGATTTAGTTGAGCACCCAGTTTTTGAATTGCTCATGGCAGAGATGGAGTGGCTACAACCTATGTGGCCTCTTTTCGGGCAATTACTGGCTATAGACATAGAATCTCCAGCCGATTGGGATGATGATCAACCTCCAATGGTTGGAGGTCATGAAGACCTGGTTCCATGAGCCAAAGTCGTTGTTTAGTTCCGATTCTTTAGTGCGTAGTGTTCATGCCATACTTTTGATTCGCCGATAATATGAGTGTAAGGCCTGCCTTGGCCAAGTTGAACCACAGCGATGTGAGACAGCGTCGAAGAGCCGTAAGGCATCTATTCGAATTGAATGACCCAGAAGCATTGAATGGATTTGAAAAATTACTCGACGATCCAGATCCTTGGTTCAGAGAAAAGGCCTTAGAGGCCATAGAAAAGTGGGCCGCTAGTAAAGACCTAGTTTTGATTGAAAAACTATCTCAGTCACGAGAGAATACTAGAAGATTGTTAGCTGCAAGGATTGCGATTAGAGCAGGTGGTGCTGGTCAAGTAATCCTTGGCAAACTTTCATGCGATGATGAGCCAAATATCAGATTAGCCGCTTGGAAGGCTAGAATTAATTCTGATGAAAGTTCCATCGCAGAAGCCATAGTTGTCGAGGATAGGGCAGTCAGGAGGGCTGTTGCACAGCGAGTTTCTTCTTTGGAAAGAGTGGATTCAAACATTATTTTGCAACTTCTTTCTGATGAGTCAGAAACTGTTAGAGCCTCTGCAATTGGAATAATTGAAGGGGATTCGGCGACTTACAATGAAGAAATCGAAAATCAACTAAATGAATTGATTGCAGAATCAAGCGGTGAAGTTAAGGCCCGTATAGCCAGTATTCTCCTTACTTCATCACCAAATCGAATAGAGTCCTGGATTAGAGATACTAACACTGCTTTCGTAAATCGCTTCTCTCGCAGCCTACGAGATACAGATTGGACATCTATAGAGGGATTGCCCGATACGCTCAAATGCAATGCGTCAGAGATGTTATTGATTCGTCTATTACGTGGAGAAAGGAGTGAATCTGGAACAATCCTAAGGGACGACCTGTTGAGCGATGACTCACGCTCAGAGGAGATGCGTTCACAGCTTATTGAGGATTTAATCGGGAGACCTATTTCTGAAACGACTCTTTCTATTGTTAACAATCTTGCTAAATCTGATTTGGAGTTAATTTCATCCTCTGCAAAAAATCTCTTAGCTGAGCAATAGGATTACTCAATTATCAATCGCAGGTTGTTTCAATCTAGACAAAGGAACAGCGATTGGTGGAAGATGGTCGGATAGGCGATGTCGACTTGTCTTTGGATTCATCAAATCACCAGAAAGTGCGGCGTCGATTACGTCTTGTTTAGAGATTGTATCCCGGCCACAATTAGGCCAAACGTCTAGTTCAATAGAGTCATCCTCCAAATAATCGATTAATACACATGGTACACAGAGTAAACCAATCCTTTGTGCAACATGATATCGGTGGTGTCCATCAAGGATTGTACCGGTTGTTCGATCTAGGAGAAGTGGCTTTGTGTAAGCGTTCCAACGATGAGTTACACGCTCTAATTGATCCACCTTTTTATGGATGATTTGTTCATGTGGACGAAGGACCTCCAGTGGTACCAACTCGACCTCCATGACCTCCGAAAACGGGCATCACAGATAGGCATAATGCCCGACGGGTTGATGTTTAGACCGCTAGGAGACGTGTCATGAGCGGTCTATTGAGCCAGCTCGCCACTTCAGATAGGCGAGTCTTGGAACGGCTATCTGAGCATGGTAAGGCTTGGATTGTTGGTGGCTGGGTTAGAGATTCATTACAGGGGTTAAATCCCGATGAAATGGATATTGCAACAAATTTACACCCAGATGTAGTAATGCAATTATTTGACAAAACTATTCCAGTTGGGGCTGCATTTGGAACCATTTTGGTTCTGGATGAAGATTCTGAGAAATCTTGGGAAGTGACCACATTACGCAGCGAAGGCACCTACGGAGATGGCCGTAGACCAGATAAGGTAGAATTTGGTGATGATATTATCGAAGATTTAGCACGACGGGACTTTACCATTAATGCCATGGCTCTCAATCCAATAACAGGTGAAATTATCGATGAATTTGGTGGTATTGATGATTTGAATGCAGGAATTATTCGTGCGGTTGGAAATGCACATGAGAGAATATCTGAAGATGGCCTGAGGATAATGAGGGCATTCCGCTTCCTAGATTTTGGTGAATTAGAATTGAGAAATATAGATGAGGATTTACAAAACGCAATAACAGACAATCTAAACATGCTTGGAAAGGTCTCTTCGGAGCGTAAGTGGGCTGAACTGTCGAGAATTTTTCAAGGGAAAAAGAATATCCAAGTGGTCAAATTAATGAAGAATTTTGGCGTATTAGCCCAAATATTGCCGGGAACAAATTTTTCTACAGTCGAGTATTTTTCTGAGTCACCGGTAGTCAATCTCGCGATTTTATGCTCTATGGACAGTCGTTCAGGAACCTCCCTAGCTGAGCATCTCCAACAGGCTCTCAGGTTATCCAATGAGGAATCTTCGATAATTCGATTTTTACACGATTTACAAATTGAAGATCTAAGTCATGAAATAAACTCTTTCAGAAGATTTAACGCCGCCTTGTCAGATTCTATGAAGAAGGATGTAATGGCATACTTCGGACAAAAAGGAGAAGAATTTCTGGAAGCATCTTCTAAACTTGAGCCTCTGAATGCAGGCAATAAGCCTTTGATTAATGGAGAGAAATTGATGAAGGTTACAGGTTTAGAACCTGGAATCAGACTAGGCCGCTTAAAAGGCTGGCTTCACAGGAGACAAATCGAAGAAAATCTCTCTGATACTGATGAAGTAATATCGCTACTGAAAACAATTGATTGGGAATCAGAAGAACCTGGTTCTTGGCCATCTTTAGCTTGGCCGTAATCACAATTCGCTCAAGTATTCGACATACTCGTTTGCATCTAAGAATTGTTCCTCATCAAATCCATCATGAGGTTTTACAATCAGAAACCATCCGTCTCCATAAGCGTCATCATTTGCAAGATCTGCATTATCTTCTACCTCTCCATTAAGTTCGAGCACCTTGCAAGGGAACGGAGAATTAATCAAGACCCTGTCGGATACTGTACGGAGAGTAACTAGCAAATCCCCAATACCTATTTCGTCACCAGTGGAAACTGATTCAGTACTGGAGTCTTCTTCCCCATCGTCTCGTATTCCTGCAGTCCCTTCATCGTCCAAGATAAATTCACTAGTATCTTGTGGATGAGGTAGGATTACACGTACCACATCTCCGTAATCTGCGCGTAAGAATTCCGACATTCCTACCTTTACCGTACCGTCTTTCTCATCTAGCAATTGAAGCCAA
>DAMG01000087.1:3419-3574 GCA_002497025.1 Euryarchaeota archaeon UBA126 | reverse complement strand
AGGCAACCGAAGGTAACGGATACTATGGGGCTGCAATCGCCTTCGTTGTACTTGCAGGTGCATTGACCGTTGGTGGAATCTCAGGAGGTTCGTTCAATCCAGCAGTAACCGGCGCTTTATTCGTATCAGGGGTCGTCGAGGTTGCCGATTTGTGG
>DAMG01000087.1:0-3128 GCA_002497025.1 Euryarchaeota archaeon UBA126 | reverse complement strand
GTCGTCGAGGTTGCCGATTTGTGGATACATCTAGTGCCACAATTCATTGCAGGAATATTGGCTGTTCAGGCATACAAAGCAACTCAATAGTTGCCTCAAATTAGTCCGTAAGTGTCATCCAAATAATGTATCAAGATTCCAAGTGGAATCGCATAAAACAAGAAATTCAATACGAATTGTATAGGTCTAGGTAAATCCTTGAAATTTTTGAACAATTCATCCAGGAATGATGGTAGTATCTCAATTGGCATATATCTCACATATTCCTACGGAACTTACCACCAGTCTCAAACAAAGCCTGAGTGACTTGACCCACGGAACAATATTCCACGATATCCATCATTACTTCGAAGAGATTTCCACCATCTCTTGCGACCTGCTTTAGTCTCTCAAGACCTTCCTCGGCTTTCTCCTTATTTTCTTCTTTGAAGGCTTCATTCCGCTCGATTACCATCTTCTTTTCATCTTCATCGGAACGAGTGACATCCATGTCGAAGGAGTCAGCTTCATCCGCTGAAAGGCTAGCAGCATCGGGATTAGTGAAAGTATTCACTCCAATTATTGGTAATTCACCAGAATGCTTCCTGTGCTCATAGACCATCGATTCGTCTTGAATTCTGTTACGCTGATAATTAACTTCCAAAGACCCAAGGACGCCACCACGTCTGTGCATCTCTTCGAAGATTCTCAGAATTTCTTCTTCGACTTTTTCGGTTAACCAAGTGGAGAGATGAGAACCTTGCATTGGGTTCTCGTTGGCCAGCAACCCATATTCCTTGGATAGAATCATTTGGATTGCGATTGAATCCCTAACTGTCTCTTCAGTCGGAGTTCCAAAGGCTTCATCACGTGAGTTGGTATGTAGGGAGTTGGCATTATCTGCTAGAGCATAGAGTGCCTGTAGTGTAGTCCTGTAATCATTGAAGGTAAACTCCTGTGCGTGCAAACTTCTACCACTTGATTGAATATGATATTTCAGTTGCTGACCACGATGACCTACTCCGTATATATCGCGCATCGCAATTGACCAAATTCTACGAGCGACCCTACCAATTACGGCGTATTCGGGGTCCATTCCATTCGAGAAGAACCAACTAAAGTTTCTAAGGAATTTATCTGGGTCCAAACCTCTTGCTCTGAATAATTCAACATAGGTTAGACCATTGCTTAGAGTAAGCGCCGCTTGTGTTATGGGGTTGGCTCCTGCTTCGGCAATATGGTACCCGGAAATCGAAACAAAGTAGTGGTTGCGGATGTTATTCTGAACGTAATATTCAGCTACATCACCCATCATTCTTAGTGCAGTATCGAGATTGAAAACAAGAGTATTCTGCCCCATTGATTCCTTCAGTTGATCAGCCTGAACAGTACCTCTGACATTGTTCAATGCCCAGGCCTTTAGCTCCTGATACTCTTCTTCATTTGGCTCCCGTCCGTGTTCCTTCTCGAACTTACGAACTTGCTGTTTGATTGCTACATTGAAGAAGGCCGCAAGATGC
Organism: Euryarchaeota archaeon UBA126; assembly: GCA_002497025.1. Classification (GTDB taxonomy): domain Archaea; phylum Thermoplasmatota; class Poseidoniia; order Poseidoniales; family Thalassarchaeaceae; genus MGIIb-O1. The sequence goes on along the minus strand of DAMG01000087.1, from coordinate 1,629 downwards.
CACCAATAGTTTCCATTGATGGTTTTTGATGTCGATGTGTTTGGGGCACAGAGGTCGAATCCTTCGAACAGCGTATCCATTTCATCGACGGTGCTTATGCTGACACCCGATTCGCAGACCTTTCCGAAGATGTCCAATCTGGTTTGCGGGTCTCTACCGTACAGAGAAGGAGAATCGAAGGCGGTACTAAGTCGATTGAATGGTTGGCCTTCGGACAGGAAATGGAATCTCTTGTTTGTTCTCTCGGCGCTACCTTCTCCTGCGAACATCCTCAAAGGAATTTCATCCTCGCGCTTGAATGGGAAAACCCCAGCAGTGAAGGGGAAGGTTCCAGGGACATTCTCAGAACGAATCCACTCCATCTTTTCGCCCCAGTCTTCTGTATCAGGAAGGGCAACACGAGGTAGGTCGAGACCACTGAGGGTTTCTGTGGTAGTCTCGACTGGAATTTCCTTCTCTCTTACCGTGTAGGATGCATTACCAGAACGATATGCCGCAGCGCGCTCGTCAAATTCCTTCAGCATCTGCCAAGCAGAGTCTGGAACTCGCTTACGGATTTCTTCAGCTTCTGCAGTCAGATCAGCGGCTGAAGTTAATCGGTTTGACTTCCGCATCTGTTGAGCAGCTGCTTCCAATTGCTGAACTAGTCTTACATTTCTAGAGGTCTCTTCTGTTCTAGCATGGTAATCCCGAACAGATGCAGCTACCTCTGCTAGGTATCCTTGTCTTTCAGGTGGTATCGGTGCAGATCTATGCGGTAGACCATCAGCACCCAGTCTTGCCTCAGCTGCTTCGAATGATTGTTCATGTTCTTGGTTTAGCAAACCAGCTAATTTCTGCCATAGTAGATCGACACCTGCATCGGCAAACTGACTAGCAATAGTCGGTATAACTGGTAAATCCTCATTCTTTGCATCCCACATCTCTCGATTACGCTTGAACTGCTTTCGAATTTCTGTTAGCGCATCTTCAGCCCCGGGCCTATCGAATTTGTTTAGCACCACTAGATCTGCGAAATCAAGCGCTGCAAGTTTCTCCAACTGGGATGGAGCTCCATACTCTCTAGTTGTGACATACATCGATAGATCTGCAACCTCAGTGATTGCATCATTGCCTTGACCAATACCACTTGTTTCTACTAGAATCAGGTCGAAGCCAACCGCTTGACATGCTTCAATTGCCCTATCGATACAATCCGCAATCTCTCGACCGCTTGCTCTGCTAGCAAATGAACGCATGAACAGGTTATCATCTGCTAGACTGTTCATCCGAATTCTATCGCCAAGTAATGCGCCCCCGGTTCTCTTACGAGTTGGGTCGGTGGCGAGAAGAGCTACTTTAGCTCCTGGATTATCACGTTGTATACGCAACATCAACTCATCAGTAAGGCTGGATTTACCTGCTCCACCGGTTCCAGTCAATCCTACAACGGGACATCCTGAGTCGGCCTCAACAGAACGAACCCTTTGTAGAACCGCTTGAAATTCTAAATCATCAGCATTTTCAGCCATTGTTAGCAACTTCGATACAGAACCGTGGTCATCAGCGCTAATTACCCCACTAAGCGAATTGAATCTAGATTTCTCGAGTAGATTGATTTTTCCAGCTTCTTCGATTGCGTTTCCGACC
>DAMG01000099.1:2502-26931 GCA_002497025.1 Euryarchaeota archaeon UBA126 | reverse complement strand
ACCATGGGAACATGATAGATGATTTCAGTCGTTCCGGCAACCGGTTCACTACGAATATCAGACAGATAGGTGCGAGCGATAATTTCGAAGTGATTTGCATCCATTCCAAAAAGTTGGTCAGCGCGACTAGATTCTCCCTCCACCCAGCGGTTTAGCAATCGTTCTTCGAATGAAGCGCAGACGACTAGCATAGCGTGTAAGAAGGATAGAGCCTCAGTCATACGGCCAACGTCAGAGGATAGATCGACGGTGGTGGTTGAGTCAACTCCCTCCTTGTGTACTACCGATTCGACCAGACGTAAACTTCCACGCCGTCTGATATCTTCTAGCCAAGGCTCTTCGATAAGCCCTTCAACAGAAATTCCATTGTCATTTAGTTGGTTACGAATGAAATTTCGACTCTGTGGCAGGAAGGGGTAGCGCGCTAATACAGACTCATCTTCGATGGCCGGTGGAGTGAGCGGCATTGGCATTGTAAGCCGCAATATATCGAGAGGGTATTTCAAGACTCACCGAATCCTTCCACTGGAGAAGTGTCTGATGCCGACTAAACCCACCGACCTTAATCCAGTTGACGAGCGCTTGCTCGAACTACAGAATGAGGTGCGTGAACACTTCGGTTGGGAACTACAAGCAGATGTCGATAGCGCGCTTGCCTTAGCCTCTAAAGTGGATGATTCCGAGATAGAAACTTGGTCAAAACCTTGGAGGGCACAAACAGTCGCTTCTTTGCATAGGAGATTAGTACTCCGAGATACCAAGGTTGCTATTCTTGGTGCGGCGATAACCACAGAAGAAGTCGAAGAGATATTGGAAAGCAACTGCCTCCTCATCGCCGCAGATGGCTCATGTGGAGTATTGGACACACTTCCTAATTCAGTCTCGGAGCGGGCTTGGTCACGTTTGGTTTGCATCGTTAGTGATGCGGACGGCGGAGATGGTACGGTAGCCGCAGTTAAGCGAGGCGTACCAGTAATTCTACACGCTCATGGCGATAATTCTAATTCATGGGCGGAATTGTTAGAATTAGCAAGCTTTCAACGCACCCCTCCACCAATTGTACTGACTCATCAAACACCTGAATCGATTGAAGGAATGCACAATCCTGGTGGTTTTACTGACGGCGATCGAGCGGTATGTTTCGCCCGAGCATTAGGTGTAGAAAGAGACGATATATTACTTCTTGGAACTCGAACAGATCTAGTAGGAGAGTGGTCGGGAGCGACCGACCCTAAACGTAAATTGGCCAAACTTCAGTGGATGGCTGAAGTTCTACAACACTTGGGGTTTCTAGTCTAAACCTCAGAGGAAGTCGCTTAGTGTCATTACAGTCACAGTATCGTCATTGAACAGAGAATCTACACTATCGGATAACCAATCGACACGCTGTCTTGTGTAAAGGTCAACTCCGTAATTCTCCATAACGTGTTGAGTGACTTTGATGTATTTTCTAACAGAACCTTCCGAGACAGTAAGCGTGATTTTACCACCGCACATGGATGAATCATCTACTCCTTTGTCTAATCTATCCGCTCCTAATTTGTCCGCCTTTATACAACGACCTGCCAATGGCATTCTTCTGTAAGACTCACCACATCTAACACAACGGACTTTCTGTCTAGTGAATGCAACAAGATTTCCTCTCAAATCGGGTAAGAAGTGCGATTCAATAACTTGACTTGCAACCTTAGACACATCAACTGGACGTAATTTTGATCCAAGTTCTAATTGAGCATTCATCTTGTCAACCATAGTCTCCAATGTCTTGTAGGATGAATTAGCAGGACCTGCATCTAGAGCACCGGAATCATGAGTCCAACCATATCCACGCAAGTCTCCATAAGTTCCAAGACGATGTTCAACAATCTCAATGTACGATTTCAACTCAGCAGGATGCGGCTGTCCCTGAGATGCCTCATAGAATGCTCTAGGGTATTGCCATGAACAGTCTACATTCAATGCCTCTTTGTCAATCTCGGAGGGATTCAGCCTAGTGGTCAATACAAGGGGTGCATCCATTCTCCCTCCTCGATTGGCTGGAAGGATTGCTCTTGAGAAATTCAACAAGCCATCCATCAACATCATGATACTGTCCTCATCACCATCACAATTGCGACGCTTGGCTGCATGGAATAGTGGGTGGGCATAGCCGGCTGATGCATCGGTCCAACCAATGATTCGACACAAAACACCTCCAGAGGTGTGAGGTGCTAGACCAATTGCCAGATGGCCAACTAAATCATCAGCAGAGTTTACTCTGTAGAATGATTCCATTCCATAAAATCTAGTCAGCAACTCATCGACGAAATTACAAGTCGAAGTAAGATGCTCAATTGCTAGAGAGGAAGGGATGAAATCCTGAGGAAATAACTCAAGGATTTGTTCATCTCCGGTTAAGGGGTTGCCATCGACATCATGCGAGTATCCTAATTTGCTTAGTATCTCCCAAGAAGTATGGATTTCAGAGGGTCGGAAATGAGTTACTGGCACGTCAATCATATCGTATCTTGCGGTTCCATCTCTAAACACCGAGAGCTCATTTCTTGCTCGCAGTATGCCTTTTTCCAGTGGTTCAGGCGTTTGTTCATAGGACATTAGGCCCTTTACCGACTTGATCTTTTCAGGTAATCTGTCCAGGCCAAGGGAGCGTCGCTTTACCTCAAGTAATCCTGCTACAGGAATGCTTGTCCTTTGGCCTAATCTTCGAGGAGTTCTATTTCCTCTAATCGGCCGGCGCCGAGTCTTCCCTCCACACTCTTCCGGAACAGAGGAATCCGGCCGATTATGGCATCGTAACATTGGTGACTCCATTCCGCATTTTACACAGATTCGAGGGCCAGTTTCAACCCGAATTCGGCCGCGCTTTGCGGCTTCTCCAAGCAAGCGCTGCGGGCCACCATGATCGCCAATTGGGAATAAAGAGTGGACTAACGGTTTCATTTTACGCCTACTGGCCTTCTCAGGTCGACCCATTCTAGAACCAATTCGGCAGGGTACTGCATCTTCCCATCTCAAATCGGATAATTTCCTGACGAGCCAAAGCGATCTGTCTACCTCATGGTCATCTAGAAGGTGTTGGGCTGCCATTAATTCCTTCGGGTTCGATGGGCCTGGATCTTCGATTGCTTCTGCCGCCTCGTCACCTTCTTTCTCGGTCTCGGCAATACTCATCCCTCTTTGCCGAGCGGCAGTTTGTGCCCTAATTCGCTCTACTTCACGCTCCGCTTCAATCTCCCCCCTTCGAACTTCTTCCACTCGTAGGCTGTCGGTCGCAGCTCGAATTTTGGCTACCCTATCCGTAACATGCGGTGCGGCGTCGGCACGCATTTTGATTTGAGAACCTTCTACCTCAAGTCCAAGTCCCTCCAATAGTGCTTCCCAATTTGATGGAATTACAATATCTCCACGTCGATGGGTATGTTGTATTCCCAGAACCAATAGTGAAGATTTGATTACTCCATTTGTCTCGACTTCAGTCCATCTTGGCCAAGCCCCTGTTGAAGGTATATCTAGCCCGATATCCTCGAGTTTTTGTTCAGGGGACCAGCCTTGAACAACATCAGGAATTCTTAGACCCTTACTCTTGATTTTGGAATTCAACAGCGCCTCGATTAATTTCCCTGTAAAAGATAGTGGTAAGTCCGACCACCATGGATTGAATGGAGGTGGGGGGGCCGTTCCGAATTTGATACAAATGCGCTTAATTTGTTGCCAATCCATCTCAAGATTCCGAAGGTAGCGATTCCAATCCCTCCTACGACGGACACGGTCCAAAGCTGGCTCTCCACCACGACTAATCGCACCATTGAATGGTAACCCAGGAGGCAAATGTTCTCTACTTACACCAATTATTGATGCGAATTCTTCTACTTTTTGCGGTTGATCGAGATTTTCTGCAAGATCGGCCGCCCACCAGTCCTTATTGTAAGGAGATGGAACAAGATTCTTGTTATTTTCAAGGAATTCTCCAAAGCCAACTAACATCTCTCCAGAATCCCAGAGTCTGACAACGTTATCCTTGATACTATTCCATTCCTCCATTGAATCTATTCGATGGAATCCGCCATCTTCGAGCAATACCATGGGTCCTTCGATATCGACGGCAGGAGTCACCGCAGCCGCCTTTCCGGGGCGCTCTACTTTCATCTGGGTTCCAACTGCAAGGAATCCTTGCATTGCTTCCATAGAAACGGGATTAATTCCTGCCGCGGCCAATCCGGAAGCCCTACTGCGACCATATCTTATTCGGAAAGCACCAGGCTGGCTGGGTTCACCAAAAACAGGCCGACCAGCGATTACATCATCCATGAATCGAGAATCAGTTTTGATTACTCTACGCTTGAAAGAGTTCTCCTGCTCCTCAGATTTTCCTTTTGAGGCGAAGTGAGCGATGAAATCCCACCCAGGAATGTTTAGTCGGTCTGTGTGTTTCTGAACTTTAGGAGCCTTGAGACATAGACCCTCTCCAATTACCAGCAGAACCCCTCCCCTAACTCGGGCTCCATCGATATTACGAACTTCCTTGAATCCAGAACATTCGATATCTTCTGTTGACTCTCCGTTAATCATCACTGGACAGGCCCTTACAATCATCTCAATTTCTTCTGGTGGAGGCTTGTATTGCAATCCCTTTCGATAGAGACCAAATTCCTCCTTTACCCTCTCAACTTCTGGTGTACTAGGGATATATCGATTCAATCCTAGTTCACGCCTGACCATGTCGCCAATCAGCACACCAAGAGCCTGCGCTGTACCTCCCGCGGCCCTAATTGGCCCACAGAACTCGATTGATAGGAACTCAGTCCCATCCTCATTATTGAGAATCTTAACATCTCCGATACCCTCCAGAGGGGCAACTAGAACGGCCTCAGTAAGTACTGCCAATCCTACACGAAGGCCTGTGTCAATCGATCGCCGAACATCGGCCGTTAGTTTGTGCATTCTTTTTCCAACTTCGACGGCGATTTGAATCGAAGCAGTCTCACGGTCTACCTTGCTAAGCAATTTACGCAAATCCTCCTCAATTCTAATTGGGTCTTCATCTGGAGTTGGTCTGAGGTATTCCTCAAGCAATTTTTCAGTTCTACTCGCCAAGTCCGCAGCACGCGGAATTTCAACAGTATCAGCAAAGTCCAAACCTTTGGAGCGAGCCTCTTCTGCGATTTCGTAAACCTTCTCTGTATTTTCATCAAGCCAGTTTCTGTATGACTCCAGCTCGCTAGAAAGGCGACCCTCATCTACTACGATTTCTGGACTTTCAGGACCTACCATGTCACATACGCTCCGCTGCTGAACATTCAACGACCGCACGAGACCGTCCAAGAACATTCACTGTCTTCCCACTCTTCTAACTCCTTCCGAGTGCGAACCTTCATCCGATTACCACCAAGCCGAAATGGGAGGGAAGAGGCATGTCGACTACGGTTGCCGAAGCAAAACAACGTCTAATCGAGCGTGTTCGTGATTTGGCATATCTACACTCTCCTGACGAATTATTCACTCTTGCCAGTGGCCGACAGAGTCCACATTTCTTTGATATGAAGCCAGTAATGATGGATCCGGAGTGTGCTCATCTAATCGGTGTACTACTCCACGCAGAAATAGAATCAATCGGTGGTGTTGACGCGGTCGGTGGACTCGAATTAGGAGCAGTACCGCTCACTGGTATTGCGATTGCAAAGGCAGGAAAGGGATCTGACCTCAGGGGCTTCCTAGTTCGTAAGGAAGCAAAAGGTCGAGGCGGTCGAAAAACAGGAAACCCGCCTGGGATTGAAGGGTCAACCCTGCGAGAAGGCGACAGGGTTGTATTATTGGAAGATGTAACTACAACCGGAGGTTCCGCTCTCAAAGCCGCTAATCGACTAATCGATATGGGGTGCGATGTCGCGGCTTGTATTACTATTCTAGATCGAGAAGAAGGCGGTCAAGACGCCTTCCAATCTGCCGGAATTAGCTTGCATCCACTCATTCTTCGCTCGGATGTAACGGGTGAGTGAATGTCGGAACATGTAATTGATTCCAGCGAGCCGTATCATCCCGAGAAACTCGAGAAAAAGGACTACGTCGGGGCTGCTGCTTATTTTGAATTAGATTTGAGGTCAGGAATAATTCTCAAAGTCGAAGAGTTCCCCGAGATGCGTAAACCCTCTTACAAAATTGAAGTTGATTTCGGTCCTATTATTGGTAGGCTTTGGAGCTCGGCCCAGATTACTAACTATTCTCGAGCAGAGTTGGCCGGACGAAGTGTAGTTGGAGCATTGAATCTCGGCGACAAGACATTACCGACGGGTTTTGTCAGTCAATTCCTAGTCTTAGGGGCTCTAGATCCAGATGGTACTGTTAGGCTATTAGAACTTCCAGAAGAAGTCAAGCCCGGGTCGATGGTTGCTTAGGGGATGTTGAATAACTAGGCGGTAGTTCTGGTAATTATGCAGGAACAGGCGGGTTACGCCGATAGCGGCCAAATTATGTCTGTAGAATTTGACAAAAAAATCATCATTTATTGGTGGTTAATGGCTAATTTAGGTCTCCTGACGACATTTATAGGAATTCCATTGATGCTGATTTGGCTTCCATTTGGTTGGATAGTTCACCAGAAGCAGTACGAACATATGAGCGGAGCCCTAACTGCTCGTTCCCTCAATATGCGTATGGGTTGGTTATTCAAGAAGCAACAGAACATCGCTCTAGACAAACTTACTGACGTATCAATTTCCGAAGGCCCAATTCTGAAAGCACTCGGTGTTGTCAAGATGCAATTCGAGACAGCCGGGGCTGCGCCTTTCATACTATCTGGGGTGAAAAACGCGGATCAATTCCGCGATGTCGTTCTCCAACACAGAGACTCATTGATGGCAACTCCAACTCAACAGTCTAGCCCTTCAACCGAATCCGATAACGTTCTAATTGAAATCAGAGATTTACTAAAGGAAATCAATACTAATCTATCCAGCGAAGAGTGAAAACTCAATCGTCATCCTATTGGACTAGGTGCCACTCGTTGGTACCATGCCCACTATGGTTAGAATGACGACAAGCGCCGGAGATATTGACATTGCACTGTATACGGAAGATTGCCCTGAAACAACAGGCAACTTCCTAAAATTGGTCGATGAGGAATTCTACAACGGATTACACTTCCATCGCGTAATTAAGAATTTCATGATTCAAGGCGGATGTCCAAGATCAAAGGATCCGTTCGATGGAAGGGCAGGAACAGGCGGCCCTGGTTGGAAGATTCCTTGCGAGCCATCCGCTTTGGCAAAAAAACATGACAGACCAGGCTTATTTTCTATGGCAAATGCAGGGCCTAATACTGGCGGCTCGCAATTCTTCCTAACCACCGTTCCAACACCTTGGTTAGACGGAAATCACGCGGTTTTTGGAGAGGTTATCGAGGGCATGGAGAACGTCTACAAGATTGAGAACTGTGATACTAAGCCTGGAGATAGGCCTTATGACCCTCAAAAAATCATCTCTGTTGAACGTTTAGAAGAGTAATCGTCGTACAGAAAGTCAATAATTAATTTTATTAATAACTAATTAACCGCCTGTTTATGGCCAAACACAGAGCGGGGGACCGCCGAATAATCAGTATCAGCATACCAGAAGAGCTTGCAAGGAAGCTAGATAGACGGGTCGGAAAAGGTCGAAATGATGGCAGATCCGCTACAATAACAAAATTAATCCAAAATGGTTTGGAAACCGAGCAAATCACACCAGTACAAGACTCCTCTATCGAGCAAAGAAGCGCATCCGGAGTGATAGGCGAAATAAGAATCGAAAAAGATACCATGGGGGAGTTAGAAGTTCCAGCGGATCGATACTTTGGAGCACAAACCGCCCGTTCACTAATCAACTTCGATATAGGTTCAGATAAGATGCCGCCATCAGTAATCAGAGCCTTCGGAATCCTAAAACAAGCAGCAGCAGAAACTAATGTCGAACTCGGCCAACTCGACCCTCAGATCGGCGCTCTAATCTCTTCAGCCTCTGACGAGGTGATATCTGGTTCAATGGACGAACATTTCCCACTCCGAATTTGGCAAACGGGATCCGGAACACAGACTAACATGAATAGTAACGAAGTCATTGCTAATCGAGCAATAGAGATGGCAGGAGGTGAGTTGGGTAGCAAATCACCGGTGCACCCTAATGATCACGTAAATCGTGGCCAATCCAGCAACGATACTTTTCCCACAGCCATGCACATCGCAGCCGCCGAGGAAATCCACCACCGATTATTACCTGCAGTGCGATTACTACACAATTCTCTCGCTGCAAAGGCCGATGAGTTTGAGAATATAGTGAAAATTGGTCGAACTCATCTAATGGACGCAGTTCCACTTACTCTTGGTCAAGAGTTTGGAGGCTATGTTTCGATGCTTTCATCCGATATCCGTCGAATTGAAGCTGCATGGGACGATTTACTGGAGTTAGCATTAGGCGGAACAGCTGTTGGAACGGGACTAAACACTCATTACGAATTCGCTGACAAAGTCGCCGATAGAATTGCCGAGAAGACCCAATTACCATTCATCTCGGCTGAAAACAAATTTGCGCAACTAGCCGCCCATGATGCAATTGTTGCTGCTTCAGGGGCACTAAACACTCTCGCTGCAAGCCTAATGAAGATTGCAAACGACATTCGTTGGATGGGCTCAGGACCACGCTGTGGCTTTGGAGAATTATCCCTACCAGCAAACGAACCAGGTTCTAGTATCATGCCTGGAAAGGTCAATCCAACACAGTCCGAAGCGATGACGATGGTGTGTTGCCAAGTAATGGGTAATCACACAGCAATTAGCGTCGGGGGCAGCCAAGGAAACTTCGAACTTAATGTGTACAAGCCCTTGATGATACACAATTTGCTACACAGTACCAGATTACTTGCAGATACTTGCAAGGCCTTTACCGAGAAATGTGTCGATGGACTTGAGGCCAATGAAGGAGTTATTGCATCCCATCTTGAAAATAGTTTGATGCTGGTCACAGCTCTAAACAATCACATTGGGTACGATGGCGCAGCAAAGATTGCTAAACATGCACACTCAAGCGGTTCTACACTTAGAGAGTCTGCGCTTGAACTTGGCCTGGTTACAAACGATCAATTCGATCAATGGGTGAAACCTAGAGAGATGATTGGGCCTAAAGAGTAGTCCGAATGGATATTGTTCGTAACACCTAAAATCCAACTTTAAGGGGAGAAATACTCCGTAATGATTGATAATTAGATGGAATGGGGCTCAGCCGTACTTTGGTACAAGGTGGGAGCAGCAGGGGGTTCTGCACATGGGGGAGCATCCCCCCCTGCTATCTCCGCAGGGTCCGGTTCCATCCGGGCTTGCGCCCTTTTTTTCCCGGGTAGATGACTACATTGCTCCGAGGAGCCTTTTCGTCGTTTCCCGCTTCTTCGAGGATCGCTCCCCGTTTCCGCGTTTCCATTTCCCTCCCCGGCTCTCACCGGTTTGTTCTTTGGAATGAGTGCCGGTCCTCCACGCGTCTCCGCGCTCTTGTTCCCGCTGTGTTTCCCTTAGGTTTCTTTTCCCCTTCCTTACGTCCGGTTTTTGTCTTCCTTTGTTCCCCACAGATTTGCCTCAAGCTTTCCCCATCTCTGGTTCTCTCGCTCTTTGCTTATGCACTCACGGTCTAGTTAGTCGGCACGGTATGCGTTTTCCCTGCCTAAGCAGTGCGGTTGTGTTTTCCCCAACTTTCCCTGTGGCTTCTTTCCCCTTTCTTTCGTCCGGTTTTTCCCACCTCAGTTCGACCGTATCTCCCTTGACCCAAGTGCCAAGTTCGATCATCCCCGGTCTCCTTACGGATTCCGGTTCTACCACCCCGAGTTCGGGGTTCGGTTCTGTGGCCCGCGGTGTTTGCCGAAGCTCGCACCACACCACTCTCCCAGAGCGGCATCTTTGGTCTGAACGTCGGGAGTCCATAAACCTTTCGCTAAATGAGGTACTGTGGACCGGAAATAGGGGTTATAGGGTGTTAATTTCCACTGCACTCCAGGCCGGGGATTATCGATTTCTTAACATCCTTAGACGTGCTCTAAGATCAGAATTCTTCGAATCATTTTCCGGTTCTTCTAGCTGTGAATTTATTCTTCTCTGCATAATTTCAGATTCAACAAAGTAGACTCTTCCCTGGTCATCACCGAGTACTATTCCATTGGAAGAGGAATCCATCTGACGTAATCTAGAATCATGGAATATTGTATTCGCTTCTTCGCCTAGGATCATTATCTGCACATTCATACCATCAAATGAAGATGCCCAGCCAATAGTTTCGACAATTTCTACGCAATCAATCGATCCAGGAAGAGTTTCAGATTTGGTTTTCATTGAGATGCTACCATCTTCGTGACCAGAGATCCAACCATAGGGGCCCAATGCAATTGAAGTTACCAATGACCCCTCCTCAAGTATTGAATCCTCAAATGTACTTACTGAGCCATCAGCGTGTCCAAAAATCGGTTCTGTATCATTTACAGAACCACAAGTAACTGGACTGTTTGATGGTAGTTGGATATGTTCCAAACCTAATTTAGGACTTACTCTGACGTAACCGCATCTCGGTCGGCCCAATCCTAGAATAATCCCCCCTGAACCATCTGAAGCAATATGCCAAGGCCGTTCAGCCATTACCCATCGCTCTAATTCATTCCCTGAATGATCAAATTTCCAAATGGTTGCTTCGATGAAGTCGGCGACCTCTAATTCGTATACTGAGGAGGTGGCCCAAACAATTCCATCTCCTGCTAAAACGTAATCGCTCGCTCCTTCCAATTGTTTACTCCAAAGAAGCGAACCCTCCTCCTGGTCAACTGCATGAAGGGAATCAGAGGCTGTGACATAGATGATGTCTGAATCTAAAGAGATGTCAGAAATTGGGCCGGCAATCGAAATTCTCCAGTTCTCAACTCCACTGGAAGAATCCCAGGAAACAAGTGATCCATCGTGTGAGCCTGCAAATAGTGAATCCCCAATTAGTCTAACTGCGGAACAGGAGCTAGAAAGGTCTCGTACATAGGACGAGATAGCCTCAAGCGAAAGTCCGGTCACAAAGCCGCTACTCGACTGCCAAATATCGTAGTTTTGTGTCTATGTGGTCAATCCATAGAGTCGCTCGACCTTATCGCGGAGATATTCTACGAATGCATCTGGAGATGGCGGCGAACCGGTCGCCTCCTCAATTAAGGCGGCTGGCTCAAGGATACTCCCTCGCGCGTGCACGCGCGCACGCATCCAGTCCAGAATCGGCGCGAAGTCTCCGTTGCGGATTTCCTCATCATGATCTGGAAGATCTTCTCGTGCCTTGGCAAGAAGTTGAGCTGCGTAGAGGTTTCCGAGCGTATAGGTCGGGAAATACCCGAAGGCACCCATAGACCAGTGTATGTCTTGTAGAACTCCGAGAGTTCGATTCGGTGCCCTGATTCCTAGGAATTCTTCATACATATCGTCCCAAACATCAGGGAGGTCGTCGACTTCTATTTCACCTGCGATTAACCTCTTCTCGACTTCATATCGAATCATTATGTGAAGATTGTAGGTAGCCTCGTCAGCTTCTACACGAATCAAACTAGGCTCGACTAGATTAACAGCCCTCCAAAGATCTTCTGCACTAACCCCATCCATATTTTCTGGGAAGTTTTCCTTCCAAATCGGCAATACCCATTCACAGAATTCCCTGCTACGACCAACTTGATTCTCGAATAGTCTACTTTGACTTTCATGTACACCCAGTCCATTAGCCTGTCCAGCAGGTTGGAAGTCTAGGTTACGCGGCCTACCTTGTTCATACAGACCATGCCCCGTCTCGTGCATTGATCCGTATAGCGACCCAAATGGATCACTCTCCGAATACCGAGTAGTCCAACGTACATCGTCAGGATTTGGGCCACCACAGAACGGGTGGGTAGATGCATCACGACGTCCCGCAGCAAAGTCGAAGCCAAGGGCTTCAGAGACAGATTGCGAAAGAGCTTCTTGCCCTGACTGACTCCAAGAATTGTTCTCGATGAAACTCATTTCTGGGCGCTCCCCTCGTTCAACGACCGCCTTTACAAGGGGTGCAACATTCTCTCTTAATCCAGCGAATAAGGGATCGACACGTGACACACTGAGACCGGATTCATAGATATCCAAAAGAGCATCGTATCGAAGTTCCTCATATCCCAAATAGTCGGCTTTTTGTCGAGCCAAGTCAACCATTTTTGCAAGGTCGTCTCGAAAAATCGAGAAATCGTCCTCTGCTCTAGCCTTCTGCCAAGATATCAGAGATTGGGATTTGTGCTTTGCCATCTCTTCGACGAATTCAGTTGGTAGTTTTGTGGCTTTATCATACGAGTCACGCGCCAGCCGAACGTTGGCTACTTGCACATCATTTAGATTGTCGCGGCCCTCCAACTCAGTGAGTAATTCTCCAATTCTAGGATTAGTTGTAGATTCGTGTCCCGTTTTTGACATCCAAGCCAATTGTTCTGCTCTGAGCGCAGCAGCTTTTGGGGGCATCAATACTTCTTGATCCCAACCGAGTAAACTACCTATTTGTGAAATTAAGTCAATGTTCTTCAGACGTTCAAGTAACTCATCGTAAGCATCCATGTAAGCACCGAGTCGGCGCCCCTCATCAAACCCTTCGATACGGCCTATTCAAAATCGTATTTCTCCATTTTTGTCCTTTTTCCTTCGCACTATGCGTCAGAACTCTCTTGAGTAGTTGAGCACGCGCGTAGCGCGTGTCTCGACCCACCACCAGTCTTCTATTGGCGCTGTTATTCACAGCCCCAATGTTGTCAGGTTGTTTTGGTGATGGCATAAATATTGGAGATTCGGAAGACTCTGAACATTGGCTTCCTTCCGTTGAAGAACGGGAAAATTTGGTTTATGATAACAGTGATGTATTCAGTCGAGTATCCTGGAATGGAACATATGGAATCGACATCGTACGTTCGATTTACGTCTCTGTTCCAACAATTACAACCGCTGACGGAGGAGCAGGTGTAACCGGCGGTGCAGAGGTGCATCTCGGACTTTGGCTCCCTCAGATAGAAGGCTGCGATTACGATGCAACAGAACTTCCTGAAGAATGCAAAGTACCCGTAATCGCTGAAATTGGCCCATATTATGACGATGGGGATGTCGATGCACTAACTCCCGCGAATCGTCTAGGTCGATTCTTAATCGAGAACTACGTTCCACACGGATATGGGGTTGCTCAGGTTAGCGTATTTGGTACCGGCAACTCTAATCATTGCATGGATCTAATGGGCCTAGATGAGCAGGAGGGTATACACGCCGCCGTCGAATATCTAGGAAGCGCCCCATTTTCGAATGGTGCTGTCGGAATAATCGGTAAATCCTACGACGGCTCAACTCCATGGGAGGCTGCAGCGATGGGTTCTGATTATCTGAAAACCATCGTTCCTATGTCAGGACTTATTGGAGTACAGGACCTCATGTGGCGTAATGGCAGCATGGAAGCTAGAGGAGCCATAATGCACAACGGAGTATACGGCAGTTTTGGACTAGATGGAGACTCAGGAGATATTGAAAATGCATGCGAAGGTTATGTCGAAGGCTACTACGCTGGACCATTAGCCTACGTTACGGGAGATAACTTGGCTTGGTTAGGTTCGGATTATTGGGAAGAACGGCACTTCCTTGAGCGAGCGATTCAAAATTACAAGGGATCTGTATACATCATTCATGGTTTGCAAGATTGGAACGTAGACCCTCACATGGCCTTCCCTGTACATCGTATGATGGAAGATGCCGGCTTCGAAGTAAAGGGGCTTTACGGTCAATGGGGGCATGATTATCCCGACCGAATGAGCGGACATCAAGGGCTTTCAAGCGGCCGCGGTGGGGAAGCCTTCCCATTCACTTTGAGATGGGACTGGGCTGATGATTTACTGGAATGGTTCGATTACTATCTCTTGGAAAAAGGGCCACAGCCGAGATTGATTGCAGAGGTTCAGGACAATATGGGTGGCTGGAGGGTAGAAGAGACATATCCACCAGCCAACCAAGACTGGATTCGATTTGGAATGGATGAATGCAATATAATCGGTGGAGGAGAGACAATTTCGTCTAGTTCATTCATGAGAATCGAATGTCCAGAATTCGAAGAGGACACTCGAATAGTAGGGACACCAACCTTCCACGTAGATGCAACCGTGTCCGCATTCTCTACTAGTGGCCATCTATTCGTCGAGATGGTTCAGGCTAGCAATGACATGCATCTCGGTCACGCAGTAATGGATCTTCGATTCCATGCCGGCGGAAAAGATGGAGAAGTGCTTGGACCTGGAGAAACTGTTAATGCAAAGATGGAATTCTTCGGAATGGATGTATTGATTCCTGCCGGCGACGGAATTCATCTCATTATCACTCAAACCGGTGAGGACTACATCCCAAGTCCAGTATCTATGCAATCAGTAACCGTTGGTGTAGGCGCAACTAGCATACTTTCTCTTTCAACTGTTAATCGCGGTTGCGATGATTTGTTTATGCCACCTATGATGACCGACCCCTACCCTCAATGCGTTGTGGAGGATTAATCCAATGGGGCCTCCCTCAAGTAAGGTCAACATCGCTGTCGCTGACCGCATTTTGTTACATCTTTGGGAACAGGACCATCAGGCAGATCACTATTTGGTAAGTCGTGAAGTTACTAGGCCAGGCATAGCTGAAATTTGTGCACTTCACCCTCCTAATGTCTCACGAACAATGCGTGAATTGGCAACTGATGGGATGGTAAGTGAACACACTCGAGTAGTTCGAGGAGATGAGCGTAGACAGAAGACTTGGCAATTGACAGAAGAAGGTCGAGACAATATACAACATAGATTACCAGAACTACGATCCACCAAGGTACTGTTACGAGAACGTAACGGGAATCTCCTAGAGGTACGAGCGGATGAGGCTGGCTCTCGCTTGGAGACAGGACTTACTCTGTTACAAGTACTGATGCACGCCCAACACGAAGGTGTACTCAACTTCGGTGATATTCGATTTGGTGCAATCGTTCGAACCGACCCAGATGAATCACCAGCCCCGGGTTCTCTTAAGTTACTCTCAGGGGCTCACTCGACATATCACACAAGACCACCAGAAACTCGTACGGTTCATGGAAGAGATAGTGAGGTTTCTGCACTAGACGAATGGTTCGCAGGAAATGCATCTATGGCGGTTATATCGGGTATAGCCGGATGTGGAAAAACCACCTTGACAAGCCATTGGCTTGAACTAGCCCTAGAAAAAAACCCTAAACTCGATGTGATGTATTACCCCTGTCAGCCATGGGATAGTAGCTTAGGTATCGCAACGAGTCTTTTACATAGGCTGGAAATTAATTCCGATGAGGACAATCAAGATCCATACGGGGTCTTGGATAGCCTTCCGATGAAGCCTGGAGCACATCTAGATCTCGATCAATATCGTCGCCGCCTAATTGCTCACTTAGTAGATGAAGAAGGTAAACGAGGAGGGAGAGGTGACGATTTCCTTGTCATACTGGATGATGTCCACAACCTAGCTTCAGATGGAGACTATTTGTTCGGCGCTCTTCTTCAGGTAGCAGAATCGAGTAATATGCGATTACTTCTGGTATCCAGAACTAATTTGGCATTCTACGACCGCCGAGATGTACATACTCGCGGTAGGGTCGTCGAACTCAGATTGACAGGGCTTTCGTTGGAGGAAGTCGTCGAATGGATTGCTTCAATTAACCTACCATCAGAAGCTCCGGCGGAAGAAATTCACCGAGCCACAGGAGGTCATCCCCTTGCCGTCGAACTTCTGGAATTATACGGTCAGACACTACACGATGATTGGCTCAGATTCCTAGACGAGGAAATTCTAGATGTTCTACCAGAAGACCATCGGGAACTACTTGCACTGCTGGCAGTAGCTGACCGACCCATTCCCTGGGAAAAATTGGCATTAGCAGCAGGATATAATGGAAAGCCACCAGAAGCACTAGTCGCTCGCGGTTTAATGCTGGAACTCGAGAGTGGAATGTGGTTACATGAAGCCCTGCGTTCACGTCTTCTAAGAGAGGTTGGCCAACCACTTGAAGAGCGGGCAACAAAACTGAGAGAATCAGTTTGATTATGCCATGTGCCGATCAAGCCATTGGTCGAACATTGGTTTTGGCATGGCTCCAGCCTGCTGATCTACCAATTGTCCGTTGTGGAATAGAAGCAAGGCTGGAATTCCACGAATACCGAATTTTCCAGCCGATAGAGGGTTAATGTCTGTGTTGACCTTTGCAATTGTCATCTCTCGCTCACCAGATAATTGCTCAAGTACAGGCGCAATCATCTTACACGGTCCACACCAAGGTGCCCAGAAGTCAACTAAGACCCATTCATCGCTCGCTGTTACTGCGTCAAAATCACCATCGCTTGCCTCAATCAGCCTTCCCATTATGTCGCCCCATAGTTCGTGAGGATAGCGGTTTTATCAATGCTAGTGTCTTAGTTTGAGTGATAACTCTTGAGAACCCCCTTCCACTCGCGAAGATTGAGGGGAGTATCATCGAAATCACTCCAAGCATTCTGACAGCCGATTTCTCCCGTCTCGGCGACACACTGGAAGAGGCAGTGGATGCTGGAATAAATTGGATTCACATGGACGTAATGGACGGTAATTGGGTAGTCAACAAGACAATCACTTTCGGACCTGCACTCATTCGCTCAATTCGAGATAGGGTTGGTCCGAATGTCTTCATCGATTGTCACTTAATGATAACAAACGCCGAACAAACATGGATGCAGTATGTCGATGCAGGTGTAGACCTAGTAATCGCTCACATCGAGGCTATCGACAACCCGGCTGCACTAATCTCCTCTATACAAGCGGCTGGCTGTCAGGTAGGATTAGTCCTAAATCCAGATACTCCAACAAATACAATTCTTCCCTATCTCTCAGATTTAGACCTAGTATTGGTGATGTCAGTAGTCCCTGGAAAGGGTGGCCAATCCTTCATGCCAGAAGTAGAAGACAAGGTAAGAGAATTCCGTGCAGCCATTGATCGACAGATAAGTGATGGTGGAAGGGTAACAAAATTGATGATTGATGGGGGTATCAAGCATCATAACTCCGCCATGGTTTCAGATTGGGGAATCGATGTGGCAGTAGTCGGAAGCGGTCTCATTAATGACAAAGCCAGTATTGCAGAAAACCTCGCAGAAATCAATACGGCCATGGGGCTTTGATTGGTTCGCCCGCGCGAGCATTAAAATCACAGCGACCCGAGCAGGTGATTGATGGTCACGGAGCAGTGGGTAGTTGAGGAAGTTCTGAAAGTAGTTCCAGACGCTATCGTAGAAGCCAAGGACTTGCACGGGAGTGGCGACCACTTCCATGTTCGAGTGATATCAGAGAGTTACGAAGGAGTTCGTCCATTACAGAGACAACGCCCAATTCTTAGCCACTTCAAGCCATTTATCGCACAAAACACCGTGCACGCCTTGGATTTGAAATGCATGACGCCAGAACAGGCAGAGAATTCAGGTGACACCTCTTTTGACCCCCACGGAGAAAAAGAAATGCAATTCTTTGGAGTACATATCCGCCGACCTGATCAGGAGTGATACAATGAGTTTTAATTGGACCCCAGATGAACTTGATGCCCTAGTTAACGAACACAGAATAGTTCTCTTCATGAAAGGAACACCAGAACAACCACAATGCGGATTTAGCAATAGGGCCGCAACGGTATTGAATCAACTCGGCGAACCTTTCGCAAGTGTGAATGTACTCGCTGATCCACGAGCAATCCCATCCATTTGTACCTGGGCAGACTTTCCAACAATGCCTCAAATATACATTCACGGAGAACTCATCGGCGGGTCTGATATTGCGCTCGAAATGTCTCAATCTGGAGAACTTCAGCAAATGATTGCCGATGGCGATGCAGCCTCTGAGTGAGGCGATTAGATGTCGACGGTGGAAGACCGTCGCACTATGATTATCGCACTCGCAGGCGCGACGGCGATTTCATTCGCCCCTCTTCTGTATATTCGCTCTGATACGACAGCATTAACCGGTGCATTCTATCGAATGTTCTACGCTCTTCCTATTTTGGGAGTATTGGTATTGTTATCCAAAAAGGAAGACGCTAGAGATAAAAATTCTCGATGGCTTGCGTTTGGCGCTGGTATTCTATTAGCAATCGATTTCGCAGGTTATCATACTGCTATCGATTATATTGGTAGCGGAATTGCAACAATGATTGGTAATTCTCAGGTAATTATCGTCACATTGGCGAGTTGGTGGCTATTTGGTGAACGCCCAAATCGCTTCATTCTTCTTTCATTACCAATGGTAATGCTCGGATTATTACTTATTTCTGGAATCTGGGATGACAATCCCTTTGGCGATGATCCGGTAAAGGGCGTAATCGGAGGAATGGTAGCAGCAGTGTTTTACTCCTCCTTCTTAATTGCTTATCGACAATCGAATAGGATTGCAGCGCCAGCAGTAAATGCACAATTCGACGCCACCGCTGGAGCAGCCCTTGGGATTCTAATTCTAGGCACTATACCTCCAGCCTCCCTAGGAATTGAAGCAATCGATCATTCCATTACTTGGCCGAGTCATGGTTGGTTGTTATTTCTAGCAATATTTTGCCAAGTAATCGGTTGGATTGCTATTACCTACGCTCTCCCTAGACTCCCGGCCGCCCATACCTCTTTCGCAGTGCTATTGCAACCGGTACTGACCATCATTTGGGGTGTGATCATACTCAATGAATCTCCATCCTTACAACAATCTACAGGAATGGTACTAATCTTCGCCGCGATCATAGCAGTTACACTGTTTGGAGCTACTGAGCAATCAACACCCTCACTTGAGAATTTAGAATCCTAAATCATTGGAGAAAGCCTTCGCGTACCCCGAATAGGTGTACAGGGCGAGAGACACAAGCGAGGGGATGGGATGCACTCAGCGAGAACCTCAACGGCCCCGTACGGCAAGACTTTGCAGCAGACGATAGATAATCGTTGTGCGAAATAGGCCTCTATGCCCCAATAACGCTATACTGAGGCGGAGTTTATTGATTTCATCAATACATTTGATTTGTTTGCATAATCGTCAAGAATTAACAATTTCATTCGACTGTAAGTACCTCGGGTCCACCTTCTGTAATCCAAACTGTATGCTCGTATTGGCCCACCAGCCCACGATCTTCGCAGCGTAGAGCAGCATATGTTTCGAGGAATCTAATCGAGATTAATTTCTTCACTAATGCATTCCATTTCTTGCGTAGAATGTCTTCCTCTTCCCCTGGAAACGGCTTCTCTAGCAGAGGATATGCCCATCGTTCAGCGAATGGAAGGGTATGGTAGCGCTCTTCGATGTACCTCGCCATTGTCGCACCGATTGGTTTGAGTTTATTTTTCGCCATTGCCTTGCGTATTGTTATGTTTCCTGTGACCCTGTAGATGTTACTGGAATTACTAGGAGGGATATTCTCAACCATTCCTGATTTTCCTGTTGTGTTAAACGGCTCAACTGCGTATATCGAACCTAATTCAACCTCGCCTTTGAATCCCGGATTTTCAGCACCACATGCATGGGCAGGAATGGAAGTGCCTGCATGTAGGTTCCAACGAGTCAATTCATGTCCACATAGGTTACGAATAGGCTCGAAGCCTGCGTCTTTGTGAACTTGTTCTGCAGCGGCACCGATTTCATGCCACGGAGTTCCTGGATGCATTTTCTCAATCGACGCATCCCTAGCTTCCTGTGCGGCCTTAATTTGCTCTGTATGTTTGCCGCCATTGCCAACTTCAATCGTCATGGCATTATCCGCAATTGCTCCGGCAACATGGACTCCAACATCGAGTTTCACCAGGTCACCTTTCTGAAAAACCATCTCATCCTCCCAACCCTTAGGGGTAGTAAGTCGATGGTCACTTGTGTAGTGGGCGGCAATGTCATTTACAGAAATAGTAACAGGAAACGCAGGCGTTCCACCGTGCCTGCGGATGAACCGCTCTGCTGAGTCAATAACCTCGTCCCAAGCCTTACCTGCGACAATCTCTCCTTTGATTCCTTCAAGGGTTCGTCGAGCTACATGCCCGGCGTCTCGCCATTGTTTGAGATCCGACTCTTCCACCATAACAAAACCTCATCAGCCGGAATTATTCCTTCTCTCAGCACCTCTATGCTCGCGTTATCGGATGAATCACAGACCGAATACCATGCTATCAAAGTACTGGGTGAGCCTCCGGGCGTTTTTCCTTCTACTAAACCAACTTCATGACCAGCTTTTTGTAAAATATCAACAGCATCAGGACAGTTGGACTCTGGTTCGGTACCGCTAATATTTGCAGAGGTTGCTGTAAGCGGACCTGTGGCTCGCAGTAGTGCTTTTGCGACAGGATGGGCGACGACTCGTATGGCAATTTTATCCCCTCCCAGCCGACTATCAAGAGTCTCTTTTGCTGGAAGTAGTAAAGTTAGAGAACCCTCTGGAAATGAAGCCAATAGATCAGGAATCTCATCAGTTAACTCAACCAAATCAGAAGCCTGTTCTAAATCGGCCACACCAATACTTACGGGCATATGAGATGGCCTATTTTTGATTGCATACAAACCATCCAAGGCGGTGTTTGTTGGTAAACAACCTAGAGCTGGTTGGGTTGAGGTGGGGTAGACAACACAACCTCCAGAAGCGACTATCGATTGAGCCTTGGGAGTAATTATCTTCGAATCTGCAGCCAAACTTTGACCCTCCTCACTTGATGTGTTTCCGATTTGCGGGAGGCAAAGAATCTGCATGTGCGACTATAGAGCCGACATGTAAGTCAATATTCGATTGGTGAGTGTGCCTTTGAGAAATCCGCGCTAATTCCCTAATTCCTTGAATTATGTTTAGTATTGGAATAAGAAAAATCAACTTCCTCCTCGCGCGTTGATCCCACATTTGGCTAGTCATCGCTGAACCGTCTTCGGCAAGTACAGCAATACCGAACATTCTCTGCCCTAATGAGCGAGAATACCTAAGTCCAGTCCATCGCCAGTATAACCAATGTGCAACGAGAATTAATGACGCCATTGCTAGCGAATAATCAAAGTTGGACGAACCCCAGATAGTTAGATTCCATGCATCAATAATTCGCCCTCTGGTAGCCACCATCAATATGGTTGTGACAATTACAATATCGACTGATAGTGCAGCGATTCTACGGACCCCAGAGGCTAGAATAGTGCCTTCAGGAACAGGCCAATGACCACCTTCCTCAGCCGTTACGATTTGCTTTGCAAGCGTCCCTCCCCCTTGTAGGGAGATTGGCGAATCGTGGTCACCCATGCTAATCCTCAACCCATGCCGAGAATGTGCCACGCCTCAAGGTTACGACTACGTATGTAATCCAACCATGAAGCCCAAGTCTCGTCATTTCGAAGTGTATCCGGGTCTCCAATTACTATTAATCCACGTTTTGCTCTTGTTAAAGCGACGTTCAGACGTCTTGCATCTGAGAGGAATCCAACAATTCCATCCGAATTTGAGCGTACGCAGGAGAAGATGATGACTTCCTTTTCCCTGCCCTGATAACCATCAACGGTGTGAACTTCAACTGAATCATTTCGTTCTGGTAGGGCATCACGAATCGCTCTAACTTGACCAGCATAAGGTGTAATGATTCCAATATCAGTCTCTTCTAAATCTCCTGCTTGTAATAGATTTTCGAGTATTTTTGCAACCCAACCAGCCTCTGCAGGATTTTCTTTCGAAGCCCCATCAGGTGATAGTAACTCATCTCCATTGACTGGCAGAAATGCCATTGGAACTTCCCAATCATTCCAAAGTAGCCCTGCAGGATTAGGCCTATCGGCTGCCGTGATGCCATCGACTAACCGTCCTTCATAGAAGATACGGTTAGGGAAATCAGAGATTGCAGGATGCATTCTATATTGTGTATCAAGTAGCATTGGTTCGATTCCCATAGCGACTAGTCTTTCGAATAAAGAACGCCGTAGACCTCCGTTTTCTGCCCTACGGCTAATTACTGTTGGAGGTAGTTGCCGATGGTCCCCAACCAAGACGATTTGTCTTGCCCCTCGAACAAGAGGCACAAGGCTAGCGGGCTCTGTTGCTTGAGTTGCCTCATCGAGCAAAACACGAGTAAATTTCCTACCATCCAATAGTTGGTGTCCTACGCCGATACAAGTGCAACAGAGGACTTGAGCTCGATCCAAAATATCATCGCGCATTTGTCGCTCGATACGTCTAACCTCTTTCCAACCACGATTCAAATCTCGGTGAGCCAAGCCTTTCTCTTTGCCTTTCATCCCTGGAATACGTCGTGCTAATTTTTCATTCAATTCCAAATGCTCCTCAAGGTCACGACGAAGTGGATGACTTTCCATCTGAGCATCGACGGTAGCTTCTCGCAATGATTCCCTAACCTTGACCGGCTGACCGAGTCTAACCGCACTTACACCTAGACCAAGGAGCCCCTCGAGCAGATTGTCTACAGCTACATTTGAGTCAGCGACGGCTAGAATGGTCCCTACGTTTTGACTTGACCAAGATTGTAGAATTCGTACTGCGGTGTGGGTTTTTCCGGTACCAGGGGGACCTTGAATTAAGGTCAATCGCTGGGATATTGCGGCTTCGCAGGCCACTTTTTGTGATTCGTTAAGTCCTTCAGGTCTGCTAGCAGGCCTTCGATTTGCTCCGCCTAATTCTGGACCTAGACCTGCAGTTCCCACTGGATCGTGAACTAATCCCAGAAGTAGGTCTCTAAGTGGTGCACCCCCCTCCTCTTCGAAAATAGAATTCAGTGCATCCCGCATTCGATCGAAGGCTACCTTATTGGCGGCTCGATCTATCCTCCAATATCCACTACGAATTCCACTCGGTAATTCTGGCAAGACTATTCGAATACGATTCCGCGAACGATCCGATACTATCGCCTCAATCGTTTTCTCACCGATTGGGTCACCTCGACTCAACATGACTATGTCTCCCTGACGAAATCGGTGTTGACCCATATCTGCCCGTCCATCTAACTCTAGTTTGACAATCCTCTGCCCGAATAGCCATCCATCCGGTCGAGCCCTCAAATCGAATAGAGCCAATCCGTGAGCGGCTAACTTCGCGCGCGACCAATTACGCAATCTTTCATCGGTTGCATCCAATTCATCGTCCAATTCCCATTGAATTAATGGCAGATATGCCTCATGATGATCCTGGCTACGAGTGAACCTCGCAGGGAGCTCGCCGCCAGATTCCATATCACCACTGCAACAGTGGCGACACATCAGATTTCGCAAACACTGGAATCCTAATCGCTGAAGGATGTAGTTTACAACAGGACGTGAGGGTTATACGCAGAACGCGGCCGAAAGGGCTCATCTTTGGTGACTTGAGATGGTATTTGACAAGTTCAAAGGCTGGCGAAAGAAAGAAGCCGGTCTAACCATAGAATGCCCCCTTTGTCAAACAAAAAATCCCGAAGATGCTTTGGAATGCTCCCAATGTATGTACCAATTAGGTAAGGCCGGCTTTGAACAAGTCGCATCGATTGACGAGAAGGAAGCCGGAAGTTTATTCGATGAACTACTCGCTGATGTTGAGGAAGATGAAGAGGACCAAGTAATCGACTGGTCAAAGGGCACCTTCACCATGGATGACGTCACAATAGATGTCGAACAATATGGCGATGATGATGGAATAAAACTCAGTGATAACCCAACTTTTGCAATGACCGTCGACCATCCAGATCCCGTTGATGAAGATGAGGAAGAAGATTACCAATTGACATCTTCAGACGCTCCAAAATTCGTAACAAAATTTGAGATTCCCGAAACCGAATTAGAACCGCTAGAAGATGTTCAGCCTAAGCAAGTAGAATTGATACAACCAATTGCAGCCGCACCAGAGACTCCACCGATTGTTTCGGCTACTGAAAAATCGGAAGACAATGGTGAGTTTTTGGATAGTGAGCAAATCTCAGAAGCTGAGCATCAAGACGAACAGATAGCGGAAAAAGAGACAACTCCACAATTGGAAGAAGAAATTCAGGAGATTAGTGAGGAGGAAAAATTACTCAGTCTAAAGAAGGTGGAACTGGTCGAAATAGCCTCGAAAAAAGGTCTAGCGACCTCTGGAACCAAAGCAGAATTAGTTTCTCGAATTGTAGACACTGAGTCGTCGGTAGAAGATGAAGTAGAACCCGAAATTCAGGAAGAAATAGTTGCTGAGCCAGAACCCGTACCGCCTACGCCAATCGCAGTACCTTCCACACCAGCAGGATTACCAGTTCCCCCACCAGTATCAGCTAGGCCGGTAGATCCAATGGATGCCGTATTCGATGGTAACACACCGGAACCAATCGTTCCCGCCATACCACCCCCACCAAAAATACCTAAAATACCGAAATTACCTCATATCGAAGAAGTA
>DAMG01000099.1:0-2262 GCA_002497025.1 Euryarchaeota archaeon UBA126 | reverse complement strand
AACACACCGGAACCAACCGTTCCCGCCATACCACCACCACCAAAAATACCTCAAATACCGAAATTACCTCACATCGAAGAAGTAAATTCTGGCGAAGATCAATCTATGAGCAACGGAATTTGGCCTTGGCCTCAGCAAGAAGAATGGTCCAATCGGGATGTTGCATTGAAAATCAAAGAGGCCATGGAAGCTGCAAAGAGCCGTAACATGGCACAGTGTACAGTATTGTTGGACGAGGTAGGACCTCATCTTGGTGACCGAACAAAACTAATCTATCCTGTTGGCGCTTTATTACAAAGAATAGGTAGAGCCGCAGCAGTCGATAGAATGTTAGAAGTAGCTATGAAAAATTCTCCCGAAGACCCTCATGTTCAGACTGCAAAGGCCAAGTTAAGGCCGTAATTCATCACGCCGCAGACCTCATTCGTTCAGTACTCTGAGGCAATATTATGCAGCGACGCGCGACGACGACTATCCAAGTCGACGACGACCTAATTATGCGACCTGCAAATACAACTCATACCAACAACCTACTGGAGGCGTTCGAGGAAACTTGGCCTGAGGTTAGCAGAGCCATGCCTTGGATTCTTCCAGAGAAGGATATTGAGCCGCAGTTGGCCGATTTCCTTGATGAAACTGAGCGGACTGGAAGAGTAGGTCGTATGCACCATTGGATACTTATTCGACCTTGGGATGAGGCGGTCCTCGGGCTTTTAGGATTCGACAGGGTTACACGCTCAGGAATTGCTGAATGGAATCTTGGATATTGGGTACGATCTTCGGAACAAAGGAGAGGCATTGCCAGCCGTGCAATTGAGGCGGCTTTATCTTGGCTAGCTGAATTAGAGCCGGTATCAGTTGAGCTAAAAGTCGACCCGAATAATGCGGCGGGAAAAAGGACTGTAGAGAGAACGGTTAGGCGTTGGAAGGGTAGTCGTTGTGTAGCAGGAGATTCGGCGATAACGGTCGCTGGAGTCCGTACTATACACGAATGCCACCTCATTGAAATTAGACCCTAATCCGGTCCTCTAAGAGGACCGGTCTCCAACGCGACCATTCAAATCGGTCGGTATGTTCGCAAGTCTGCCCGGAGGGCAGGTGTTAGCGATGTCAATCAATCACAGACAACGACTTCCGGACATCGACCCAGAGGAAACCGATGAGTGGCTGGAAGCCCTACGTTCGGTAGTCGAAGCACATGGTGTTGAGCGAGCGCGTTTGCTATTACACGAATTGATGGCAGAGTCCGAAGACCTAGATGTGAAAATCGCTCCAATTGCCAAAACCCCCTATGTCAATACCATCTCTTGGGACCAACAACCATCATACCCCGGAAATCTTGAAATCGAGCGAGAAATCCAGAACTCAATTCTTTGGAACTCCGCACTTATGGTCTCAGATGCGAACCGTAGAATCGATGGACTTGGGGGGCACATCTCCACTTATGCCTCCTCCTCAACGCTTTACGAAGTAGGATTCAACCATGTATTCCGTGGTAAGGATAGTAATGGGATTGGGGATGCTCTGTACATTCAAGGTCACGGAAGTCCCGGGATTTATGCTAGAGCCTTCCTAGAAGGAAGACTGAGCCGAGAACAACTGGCCAACTTCCGTCAAGAAGCATTTGCCGATGGCCTTTCCTCCTATCCGCACCCTCGATTGATGGCTGATTTCTGGGAGTACCCAACAGTCTCAATGGGGCTAGGGCCTCTAGCAGCTGTGATGCACGCTCGATTTTGGAAATACCTTCACAATCGAGGCTTGGCTGATACATCAGAATCAACGGTGTTTGCTTTCCTCGGCGACGGTGAGATGGATGAGCCGGAATCCATCGCCGCAATCGCGGTTGCTGGCAGGGAAAAATTGGACAACCTAATCACAATCGTAAATTGTAATCTGCAACGATTGGACGGACCCGTTCGCGGGAACGCTAAGATAGTTCAGGAATTAGAAGGACTCTATCGAGGAGCCGGGTGGGATGTATTCAAAGTTCTCTGGGATTCTAATTGGGACCGAATCTTTTCACAAGATCGAGACGGAATTTTACTCGCCCGTCTTGAGGAAATAACCGATGGTGACTTCCAACGAATGAGCACCCTTGAACCAGCGGACTTCCGAAATGAATTATTCACAGGAAATCCGGCATTAGTTGAAATGGGACAAAACATATCTGACCAAGAAATCGACTTATTACGAAGGGGCGGACATGATCCAATCAAGGTCTGGGCTGCCTATCATGCGGCCAAACAGTCCGACAAGCCT
>DAMG01000029.1 GCA_002497025.1 Euryarchaeota archaeon UBA126 | reverse complement strand
TTGCCAGATACTGGAGCATACATGGCGTTGTTTGAGGCGACCACTGGGGTGTCTGCTTCCCATGTAGCTGGAAAACCAAATGCTGGAATGATTCTTCACAAAGTGGAGGAACTGGGTCTATCACCAGAAGAGTGTGTAATGGTTGGAGATCGATTATACACAGATATGGAAATGGCCGATAGGGCTGGTGTTCATGGAGTACTGGTTCTCTCTGGTGAAGCGACTCGTGAGGACTTGGGGGTTGCGCCTCAGAATCCTAGTTTGGTAGTCGGCTCCGTTGCAGAACTTTGTTGCCGGACTTGCTAGTTTATTCCGCGATATCAAAAGTGTACAAAATGATGCTTCTAAGTATCGTTGAGGCGTGGGTTTCAATAGAGTAAGTTGCAGAACTACATAGCGTGGAGAGGGATTGGAACGTCCAGGACGGGTCTGACTGCGATTTGAATTCGCTTCCACTTGTTAGAACATGGCCGAGTTTAGCACCTCATGCTGAGGCTGTTGAACGCCTGGTTCTCATGGGGGCGATAGATGATGATGAGTTGCGTGATGTGCTCTTACGCTCACCGCGTGGAGTGCATGCACTTCCGTTACCGATAGGGCATGATGGCGAGAACATCGAAGGAAGTGCGTTACGTATGCCTTGGTGGTCTGATGTGGATGCACCTAACTCACTACTCCCTGGAATTTATGAAACTGCTCAAGTTATTCAGATGCTAGAGATTGAACCTGGTGACTCTGTGATGTTAGTCGCCCCGCGGGGAAATTGGTGGACCGAGATTTTGATGCAATTGGGAGTATCAAGATTGAGAGTCGTAGAATTGGAGGATAGTCGGCGAGCAGAATTACAAAGACGGTGGGGGGACTTACGGCTTGATATCGTCGCCGATGCCTGTGGTTGTCAGATTGAATGGTGTGGTGTTGAAGACCTCTACAAGGATACTCCAGAAGAGGGGTGGAGTAAGATATTGGTCACGGGAGGGTTACCTAGAGTTCCTGTTGGCTTATTGATGCGGCTTTCTTCCGATGGTATTGCTGTAGCGGCTATCGGAGAAAGTACAGGTACTGTTTTACAGACAATAACACGACAGACCGAAGGAGAATTTCAAGCTCAATGGTTAGCTATATGGAATGTTGATATGATTCAAGATGAAGTCGCTCAGTCTCTTTGCGATTTAGCGCCATTGGCCGAAATGGCGGCTCAGGACGAGCCGCGGACCACCTCAATCAAGACTGCTTGGATGCATGCTAATGATCAGCCTACAAGAGATAGGTTGGGGCCTGCGGCCTTGTTGGACATGATCGAAGAAGTCTGGTGTGAGGTTGAAGCGACTACCGAAAGTGAAGGGATTGAGGTAGACTTGCGCGAAGTTCTCGCTCAAGATCTGTTTAGAATGGGTAATGTGTTGCAAAGGTTAGGTATTCTTCGCGTAGCCGCGGAACACCATGGCAGCTCATTCCAACTAAGCCCCTCTCCTGAGGCAGCTTGTTACCTTGGAATGACATTTTCTGATGATGAAGAAGATGGTTTGGCTTGGCAGCGTCTAGCGATCGAGACTAACCCGAATTATGGGGGTTCTTGGAATGAAATTGGAGAGGCGTTGCTACAAAGAGGGCAGGCCGAGATGGCAATCAAGTGGTTCCGAGGAGCAATTAATTCTGTAAATTATTGTGAAAGGGGTGCCGCTTGGGCAAATTTAGCCCGAGCGCATCTGGAAATGGGGCGCACTACCTCGGCATTATTCGCAGCTCAAGAGGCTGCTGCATTGATGCCTGATGAAGATGAGTTGGATGAATTGCTTGAACAACTAACTGATGGTTTGGCCTGAGTTAGTATTGAAGACGGGGGGCTTATCCCGGTTCAATGGTAACTGTAGTCACCGGTGCTTCAGGATATATCGGTAGCCATGTGGTAGCCAATTTACTCGCTCGTGGCGAGAGTGTCAGGGCTACCGTTCGAGATGTTACTGACCCGGAACGTGTGGCCCATTTAGAGAATCTTCCAATCGCAGAGGGGGGTGTTTTGGAAGTGGTCGAGATGGATCTATTCAACCCTGATTCTGTTGATGCTGTAATTTCAGGGTGTAGTGACTTAATCCACACTGCGGCGACCGTAGTGGTTAGGTCAAAGGACCCTCAAAGAAAAATTGTCGACCCAAGCGTTATTGGTACTCAAAATGTGATTTCGGCCGTTGAGAAATCAGGCACAATCAAGCGAATTGTGCACACCTCTTCGACGGCTGCAATCCGGCCTATGGATTGGAAAGATGGTACTGTACTAACCACTGACACTTGGGCTGATGATGCGACCCTAGAAGAGAACCCATACGGTCTAGCAAAGGTTAGTGCTGAGCGCTTAATTCGAGAGTGGCATTCCTCTCTGGATGAAGAAACTCGACCGAGATTGGTGACTATTCATCCGTGTATGGTGTTCGGACCACCTATGTCTCCACGGCACCTGCGAGGATCTCTGGCGATTCTAATGGCGATTGTTCGAAGAGAAGTCCCTCTCAATCTGCCGATGCAGATCAATATCGTTGATGTTAGGGATGTTGCAGAAGCTCATGTCAGAGCCTTGTCCGAGGGTGAAGATATGGGGCGCTACCTAACAGTCTCTGGCGAGATGATGATGAATGATATTGCAAAATCCCTCAAGATTGCACATCCTGAAAGAAAGTGGGCTACTTGGGAGGCCCCTTACTGGCTAGCAATCATTGCTTCATTTTTCCACCCCAAAATCGATGTGGCGTGGGCTAGGAGGCATCTTCGAAAGAAACTCTACTGGGATGCGAGTCCGGCAGAGAAGGATTTGCGAATGGAATGGCGGAAACCCCTAGATTCTATTCTAGAAACCACTCCGCCTATCCTTGAGAATGACTGGGATTAATCCCTTGATTCTTCTTCAAGTTCTGCTTCAAGAACTTCTTCCGATTTATTCCGAAGCCATAGGGTTGTTGCTATGACCGCAATCAGAATTGAGGAAAATGATATTCCAACGAGTAGAATTGACAAGGAGGATTCCTCTGAGATAGTTGGCATTTCACTGTTAAATTGTGGTATCTTACTTTCATCATAAACTGGCCTTACCATAACCAAATCAAATGATGATTCCTCATCGAAGAAGTCGGAGGGCGGTGCTGGGTCCAAATCTGAATAACCGTCGAATCTTAACGGGACTTCGAATGTTCTTTCTTCGCTAACGTCAAGTGTTAATAGAACATCAAAAGTGTACGGGACCCTTGGTTCCATAAATTCAGAGCCGGTTAAAATTCCTGTAATTGGCAGAGATATTGCAGTGCCTGTAACATCGAATTCTGTCCAAGCGTTCCAATGCTCGGGTTGTACGTCCAATACAATGTAAATGGTGTCTCCAACTAGTGTGCCTTGACCTTGTGCGTCATCATTCCCATCGGATCCTAGGTCAACATTTGGTCTAATTTGGGCTATCTGTGCTGTATCGGTGTCCCAATCGAGAGAGCTGAATGCAACTTGCATCTCGTATGTTCCATTAGGGACCCAAACATAATGTCGATCATCGGTAGCATAAGTTCCAAAAGTACTGGTGGGGCCATTATTGAAATGGCTCCATTCCCCTTTCCAAGCGTGTCTAAGTTGGTCTGTGCTGAGACTCAGCCCCCTAGTATCCATAATACCTTCATAGTGCTCGTAGGCATCCCAAACCGTGGCTTCTGGATGGTCTAGAAACCCGTCTTCATCTGGGTCTCTCATTACCTGAAGAGTTCTAGCAAGGGCCAACGCCCTGTCTGTGTCAACGAGTCCGTGTCCCACCCTCCAATCATGACATCTGTTTGTGTTCTGGGAGATGTAGCAATCCTCTGGAATGTCGTCACAAGTATCGTCATCATTACCCTCCTCACACGAGTTTCTTAGTATGTTGTAGTGTGATGTAAGTTCCAATATCAGTTCGATTTCATGCACTCTCGACTCGTTCCTAGTTTCCCAGTCTTCGAATTGTAGCCCTTTAGCGGGCTCATCGAAATATGAGCTATTGCCTTCATCGTGGTCTTCGATTTGATAGTCGGCAGCTCCTAATGAAGGGGCGGCGGCTAGTAAAAGAGTGGCAATACCTCCAATGTGGGGTGTTGCCATACTAGTGCCGGATATCGCCATGTAGTATAGATCGCCTTGAGTGCGAGTAGAGGCATCGATGGCTGTGGCCCTTGGAGCAGTTGCCCAAATATTTCTTCCAGGGGCACCTACATCCGGCCATGTATGCTGTTGGGTTTTCCAACCTCTACTCGAGAAGGAAGTTACAGAATTACCGTCGTGTGTAAGCGCGGCTACGGATATTGCAGACGGTGTATTTGCGTAAACATTTGTTCTCAGATCACTTTCCGATTCGTCGCCATTTCCTCCACTATTTGAAGCCGCGAAGATGACTGCAACATCGTTATCATAAGTCAGCATATCAGTCAAAATTGTAACAGTATTGGAAGGATTGTAATCGCCATTAGTACCCCATGAATTAGACACTACTCGGATGTTATATTCGTTCAATCCTGGTCTACTATGCTGGTAAGTCCATTCTAGACCTTCTACCGCTGCGAAGATTGAGGCACCATCTCCCGTTCCGAGGGCGACTATTGTGGCTCCTTTTGCGGTTCCTAGCCTTCTACCTCCAGAAGCATCACCGTTTCCTGCTATTGTTCCTCCAACGTGAGTTCCGTGACCACTAGATGTGTCTGAGTTGCAATTTGGGGCGTCCACCCAAGCGAGGCCTGTCCATTTTGCAGACCAAATCAGTTTCTCGCCCGTCCACGGTTCTCCGCAATCAAAATCTGGATGTTCTCCGTCAATTCCTGTATCAAGGTCTACTGCTGTTGCGCCTTCACCATCGTACTCTTTCAAGGAAAGATCGGGTTCGGTTTTGAGTACCCCATCGGTTCCAATAATGGCGCGGTGCCAAGCCAGACTAGCATTTACCCACCTTACGGTTTCATGCATCATTGACTCTGTATCGTCCTGATCTCCTGGGAGATAGAAATGTTCTATCGGAACGTTAAGTTCCATGTGTTGTACTATTGAGAACGTGGATAATCGGGATATTTCTGTGGCCGTTCCTACGATAAGGCCGCCGTTTAGGACTGACATTTCTGAAATCATTTCTATCCCCATAGATTCTAGCGACTCCCAAACAGAACCATCCTGCTCTCCAGTAAACTGGATTATTACTTCTAATTCTTCTGAAGAGTCCAATTCTGAAATCAATTCATTACTCATTTTAGACATATCAGGATGAGTGCTAATATTGGTGTAAGCTATTGAGCCTGACATTGAAGCAACGAGCACCACCATGAACAGTGCATTGAGTCGCATATTTCTGTCGGGATAGTGATTGGATTTCAACAAACCCCCAAGAAGACTGCGAACAGACGCACCGTTCAAATCAAGTATAGATTAGATTACCACGT
Organism: Euryarchaeota archaeon UBA126; assembly: GCA_002497025.1. Lineage (GTDB taxonomy): Archaea > Thermoplasmatota > Poseidoniia > Poseidoniales > Thalassarchaeaceae > MGIIb-O1. The sequence continues at coordinate 18,478 of DAMG01000029.1, read as the reverse complement.
ACCATGCGAACCATAGCAGTAGCCTTGGTTATGTTGTTGCTCGCATCGGCTCTTTCGGGTTGTTTCGGAGGAAATGAGGCGGCTCCTGAGGAGCCAGATAGTGTGTTTGATGCTCTTTGCCCGGATGGAATTGCTCGAAATGTTTGGTATCATTTTGCTAATGCCACCGACGCTGTAAATTCCTCAGGCGTCTTCAACGGAAGTGATACTTTAGTAGGCGATAATATCCCTCTGTGTACTACAGGAAGTTACTACGGAATCGGTATGTCAACCTTCGAGCCAACGATTGGAATAACGTCTGAAGATAATCTTTACATCACAAGTTGGGGGAATGGGGATGCGGGTTCTACAGCTATCGTCCAATGTTCTAGTCTAATCGGAATGATTGGTTCTGTCGAGTATAGTTGCGTTGATGTTTATGATCCTCCGACAATTCCGGTTGCGAATTCAAACGACCCTTATGTCTACGTTGATCCATGGACTGATCGAATAATGAAATTCGATATGCACGCTCTATTGGGGATGACTGTTGAATGGTCGGACAACGAAGGTCAGAGTTGGAGTCCGCCGACCGTGGCTACTGGAACATCGATTCAGGACCACCAAACAATTGCTTCTTCGCCATACCCTGCAGCTCTACATCCAACGACTTGGGTATTCTGTATCAATGGAAATTGGCAATCGCCTCTTTGCTCGTCGAGTTTTGACGGTGGTCTGACTTGGACACAGCAGGTTCCTGGTTCTCCTCTAAGCTGTAATAGTGGAGGCTTGACTGGCCATATGATTGGTGCAAACGATGGGAATTTGTATCGTGGGAATCCTGGGTGTGACGGAGAAGGATATTCGATTTATCGAACTACAGATGGGGGCCTAACCTGGACTGAGCACCCTCTTCCTACAGAGACCACTGGTACTGCTGATACTTGGAATTTTGAGGAAGCTCAGGTTCATCCTGATGAAGAAAATAACCTCCATGCAATGTGGATGGGGTTCGATAACATGCCGTACTACTCATACTCGAGAGATGAGGGCGATACTTGGTCGGATCCTCTAATGATAGCCCCGCCAACTAGGCTAGAAGGCACCGGTTTCCCAGCAATTGCAGCCGGTGGAGAAGGTAGGGTTGCCTTGGCTTATCTCGGTGACTCGGGTAACGATACTTGGAATGGTTATATTTCCATAATTACCGATGCTTTCTCAGATAATCCACTTATCACCACTGTTCAAGTTAATGAATTTGGAGATCCATTGGATGTATCCGCTGACTGTGGTTACAACCGATGTGGTGGCTTTGGAGATTTCATCGATATTTTGGTCGATCAACATGGAAGGCCTTGGTTCGGACTTTCACACAATATCGTAGACGAGGGGATTTTTGGTACGATTACAATCGGTCCAAGTCTTCGTGGGCCACTAGCACCGCTCGCTGAGATGCCAATGGGTGGACCTACTACACTGCTTAGCAATCCTACTGGTGGAAACTCCACCGTCTAGTCATTCAGAGAATTCCGGTCTCTTGTAGAATCCTATATGCTTCCATCGCGTAATAGAGTGCGAATCCAATCATTACCAAGCCACAAATAGCTAGCAATCTTCGATACACGATTGCTGAAATATTTCCACTTGCTCTATGAATTGCATAGGCTATTGCCGCTTTTGTCAGCATTATTGTCACTAGGAATGTTATCGCATAGGCAATTGGGGCTAAGATCTCTTCATCGGCTGCTGAGGCCATCAATGGGCCTCCAATTAGAAACCAGAAAACATACACATTTGGATTCAATAAATTCGTGATTACCCCTCTAAGAAATGAGCCTGTTGGAGGGGCGGCGTCTTCATCCATATTGGGGGGTTCCAATCCGAAGCATTCGTAGCCCATTTGAGCTAGGAATATTGCTCCTGCCAGTGTAATCACCAGTAATGCCGAGGGATTTGTTGCTATCCAAGCAGCTGCAAAAAGGCTGAAGATTACTAGTGGGCCATCCGTGAAAATAGGGGCTGCCGCAGTCCACAAACCCGCTCGAAGACCTCCTGATAGAGTTTCGCGGATTACCATAGTTAGAAGAGGTCCGGGTTTGATTCCCTCTACTATACCTAAAGTGGCGCCAGCAATTGCCAAACCTAGAATTAGATCCGTTTCCACGAAACTCACCGCTACCTACTAGCTGCAATTATTGCCAGTAGGCGTAGTATTTCGACATATAGCCAAATTAGAGTTACCATCAAGCCAAACGCGGCTCGCCATTCAAGTTCCTTTGGAGAGCCTGAAAGCACTCCTCTTTCGATGAAATCAAAATCCGCGGCTAGGCAGAAGGAGGCGATGCCTACAACGAATAAACTGAATGCAATGCCCCACGGTCCTGGCTCCATTATAGGTAATGAAAACCCAACCAATGAGCCGATGATTGATATTATGTATATCAGAAGTATTCCAAGAACTGCCGAAGTCACTGCAATACGGGTATTTTCATCCCAATGGATTAGCCCCATTCTGTATATTGTTAGCATTATACCAAGGATTCCGAAAGTGATGAATGCTGCAACAATTCCTATTCCTTCCAATCCAGGAATTGATTCGAAATACCAAGTCATTCCGCCTAATGCCATGCCTTCAAATGCAGCATAAAGGCATATGACGGTCGGATTTGTTGAACGGCTGAGAATAACAAAAAACCCTGTAATGAAGCCGCCTAGATACCCTAGCAACATCAAAAGCGTAGATTCCGGCATCGAAAATGCGGTAAATAGAGCTGTTAATACAGTAATTCCAAGTAAAATTCCTGTTTTTTCGGCTGTTCCTTCGATGGACATTGTTGTTGACTCGTCTGTAATATCAAAACCGTCCCACCATGGTTTGTCTTGGTAACTAGATGAAGAAAATGTTTCATCGCTCAATGCCGGGTTTCCAGAACGCATCATATTAATCGCGAATGTTTGGTCCTTCAAAAGGTCAATGCCGGAAATTGGGCTGCATTGCCGTGTGTAGACTTTTTACCACACTCCCATAACCTCGGTTCATGGAATTGGCCGCGATTATGAACGAGTCGGAGAGCATCAAAGATTGGATTATAGACATTAGAAGGGAATTGCATAGATTTCCGGAGTTAATGTATGAAGAGCATCGTACAAATGCCTTGGTTCGAGAAAAATTGGATGAGTTGGGAATTGAATATGAGTTTCCTATTGCTGAAACAGGTGTTCTCGCTTCAATCGGTAATGGAGAAGGACCGTGTATTGCGTTGAGAGCTGATATGGATGCTCTACCAATACATGAAACCGCAGATGTTGATTTCAAGAGTGAGGTAGATGGGAAAATGCATGCTTGTGGGCATGACTGTCATACTGCAATGCTGCTAGGCGCGGCAAAAATTCTCAGTGGGAAAGAGATTCAAGGAACTGTAAAGTTTCTATTCCAGCCTGCTGAAGAAGGCGGTGCAGGGGGTCAAAAGATGACTAACGAAGGGGCATTAGACGATCCTGAAGTCGAGCGTATTTTCGGTTTACATGTCTGGCCTAGAATGCCTACTGGTCAAGTCGGTTCTAGGGCGGGTTCGTTTTTGGCGGCTGCCAGTTTCATGGATATTGAAGTCAGAGGTGTTGGCGGTCACGCTGCTTCTCCTCACTTTTGCACGGACCCGGTTCTTGCCTCTTCTAGAATCATTGATTCGCTCCAAAGCATCGTTTCTAGAGAAACTGACCCTTTGGAATCTGCAGTTGTAAGTGTGACTGCGGTGAATGGCGGAGATGCTCACAACGTCATTCCGGAATCTGTTGCCATAAAGGGGACGGTTAGATCATTGACAATGGAAGGTTTGAGGCGTTTGCAAACGAGGGTCTCAGAAATTTGTGAACTAGTGGGTCAGGCTAATGGTTGTGAAGTGGATGTTGCATTTCCGGGTAATGACTATCCTCCAACATACAATGACCCTGGCACTTGGGATTTTGCCAAGGGAGTTGCGGAAACGCTGATTGGAGCGGAAAATGTGAATGAATTACCCCCTGTCATGGGTGGTGAGGACTTTGCGTTTTATACTCAGAAAACGAATGGTTGCTTTGTGGTTCTTGGGGTGAATAATCCTGACAAGGGTTGCGTACACAATGTGCACACACCCCAATTCAAGGTAGATGAAGATGCTTTACCACTTGGAGCCGCACTACATGTCTCATTTGCTCTAGAGTCGTTAAACGAATGATCAGACTAGTTCTTGCAGATGCTTTCCAGTGAAGCTGGCTTTGCTATTTGCTACTTCTTGAGGGGTTCCTTCTGCTACAATTGCTCCACCGCGTTCGCCGCCTTCTGGACCTAGATCGAGAACCCAGTCTGCGCACTTTACAACATCTAGATGGTGCTCGATGATGATGACGGTGTGCCCATTCCTTCGTAACCTCAGGAGTACTTCGATTAATTGATGGACGTCTGACATAGCCAAACCTGTTGTGGGCTCATCGAGAATATACACGGTGTGTTTTCTTGCTGGTCGATGAAGTTCTGTTGCGAGTTTTACTCTCTGGGCTTCGCCTCCAGATAGGGTTGTAGCTGGTTGTCCGAGGCGTATGTAACCAAGTCCTACGTCCTCGAGGGTGGAAAGTATCCTGTGAATTTTCTTTTGGTTCGCGAAGAATTTCGATGCTTCTTCAACAGGCATCTCAAGAATGTCGAAAATCGTTTTTCCGCGCCACTTGACTTCCAGAGTTTCGCGTGTGTATCGCTTACCTTTGCAAATATCGCAAGTCACCCAAACATCGGGGAGGAAGTTCATTTCTAATTTCATTGAACCTGCGCCTTTGCAAGCCTCGCAACGACCTCCCTTTACGTTGAAAGAAAAATGCCCCGCTCCATATCCTCTCTCACGAGAGAGTTTTGTCTCGGCGAATAGTTCACGAATTGGAGTAAATGCTCCAGTGTATGTTCCGGCGTTAGAACGAGGAGTTCTGCCAATTGGAGATTGATCGATTACGATCGTTTTATCGATATGTTCTGTTCCTTCTATTCGGTCGTAACTTCCTGGAGTGACATCTGCTCCGTGTAATTCTCTCAACAAGGCGGGAGCTAGTGTGCCGGTAACAAGAGACGATTTTCCTGAACCCGATACTCCTGTGACTGCAATCATACAACCGAGTGGTATTTCCACGTCTAAATCTCGTAAGTTATTTTGTCTGGCTCCTCTAATTGTAAGCATTCTTTCGACATCAGGGGAAGCGGGGTCTTCTGGGAGGGGGATTGCTTTTCGTCCTGAAAGATAGGCCGCAGTAACGCTTTCTTTGGAAGATAGTAACTTCTTAAGGGAACCATTAGCCACTACTTCTCCGCCCTCTTTACCGGCCCCCACTCCAATATCAACTAGCCAATCTGCTTGCCTAAGTGTAGCTTCGTCGTGCTCGACTACCAAGAGTGTGTTTCCTAGGTCTGTGAGTTCTCTGAGTGTTTCCAAGAGTCTGTCATTATCTCTAGCATGAAGGCCTATCGATGGTTCGTCGAGAACATACATAACGCCAGTAAGTCTAGTGCCGATTTGTGTAGCTAGACGTATTCGTTGAGATTCGCCGCCAGAAAGAGTATTTGCCCTTCGATCCAAAGTGAGGTAATCTAATCCCACTAGGGCGAGGAACCTCAATCGGGCTTCGATTTCTTTGATAATTTCTTTACCGATGAATAGATTCCTTTCGTCCAGATGTTTTACTAAATTTACAATTTCTGTTTCGGGCACATCTCGTTCCAATTTATTCCATGTTTCGTCAACGTGGCCTAGGCGCCAATTCTGGACTACAGCAAGTGCCTCGATTACGCTACATGATGAGAAGCTAGGGAGTGTTACATCCCCTACGGTTACTCCACTCACCGCGTTGTTCAATTTTCTCCCATTACAATCAGTACAGTGCTCATCGGTCATATAGGATGCGAGGCGGGAACGTGTTCGGTCAGACGAGGTTTCGGTGTAGGTTCGCCTTATCCTCGCAAATACACCCTCCCAAGGCCTCGTCATATTGTATGATGAGCCTTTGTCGGAGGTAAATTGGAAGTTGATGGCCGTGCTTCCGCTACCATTCAGGAGTATATCCTTTGCATCATCATCTAATTCACCAAAAGGAATGCTGGAAGGTATACCATAATGTTCGCAGACTTGTGTCATCTGTGAACGATACCATCCTGACATCATCGAGGTACGGAATGGACGTATGCATCCTTCCTCAACAGTTGCTAGTCTATCGATTACTAGGTCAGAAGAAAACTCTCTCTGGACTCCTAATCCCTGACAAGAGGGGCAGGCACCTAGAGGGTTGTTGAATGAGAAGACTCGGGGGCTCATTTCGGGTAGAAAAGAGCCGTGTTCTGGACAGGCGAATTCTTCCGTATAGGATATCGTCTCACCGATCTGTGTTTGGAATTTCTGTTCTTTGGAATTTTCTTCCGGCCCTGCGACCGGCGCTTCTAAACTCTCAATCGCTACCGCACCACCGCCAATTCTCATACCTTCTGAAACGGCCTCGGTCAGTCTTTGCTTTGAGGGCCTAGAGAGGCGAAGTCTGTCAACTCTGACGTCTATATCGTGCCGTAAATTCTTCTCCAGGGTTGGTGGGTCTTCGAATTCTGCATCTCTTCCATTTACTCGACCGTGTAAGTATCCTTGCTCAACAAGAGCGCCGAATAAATCGGCATGTGTTCCTTTCCTTGCACGAATTGCGGGAGACCATATCGAAATTGCGTGGCCTTCGAATCTCCATAGTATATCGTCTACGATTTCCTGGACCGTTCTTCTGGCGACTTCTTTACCACATTCTGGGCAGTGAGGGAGGCCTATTCTAGCCCATAGCAGTCTGAGATAATCCATGATTTCGGTTACCGTTGCTACTGTTGACCTTGGGTTGTGGCTGCCTTGTTTTTGATCAATACTAATTGCGGGAGAAAGTCCCTCGATACTATCGCAGTCGGGCTTTTTCATTTGCCCAAGAAATTGTCTCGCATAGGAGGATAATGACTCTACGTACCTGCGTTGTCCCTCTGCGTATAGGGTGTCAAATGCTAGGCTAGATTTTCCAGAACCCGAAACGCCTGATATGACTACGAATTTGCCTCTAGGAATTTCTACATCGATATCTCGAAGGTTGTGCGTACGTGCACCTCTGACGACTATCCAGTCGTCGTTAGATGCTCCGTTCTTCCTTCTCGCTGCCAATGCTTCCCCTCCTACAGTAGACTTCGGTGGGAGAGATTGTCCTTGAACTCATGTATTGCAAATGTAGGTAATTGGTTATTGATCGATGTAAATGTAATCTGAGCTCATTCTACTCTTTTCTCCGGACCCCCATGGATCTCTAGAGGATGATTTGGAAGCATTTCGTCGTCTGTTAATTAGAATAGCAGTTAGGATTACGACGCTAGTGCCCAACAATACGATTACTATATCGGAACTGAGCACGTCTTTCACCGATCCATGGATATTGCTACTACTGTTGCTGGAACTGGGCTAGATACCTTTTCTAGAGATGTGCTGGTATTTATTCCGCAGGCTTGAGTTACTGCTCTTTCATCCGAACGTCCGTAGGCGAAGGCTGCTATGCACACGCTTAGGTGAGCAGACGCAAGAGAGCTCATCATCAACTGTTCAATCAATGACACAGTGGTCGCCCACGAGCCAAATATTGCTGTGGAGAAACCAAGTAGTGCGCTCAGGAAAGATGTCAATACTGCGAAGTGCATGGATATTGCATTATACTCTGGCCTGTATATCGATACCGTTCCACTGGCAACAAGTATTACGCCGAAAAGAGAGGGGAATAACGCAGTTAGATAATCGGTAAAACCGAAGAATGTAAGTCCAACAATCGACATTAAAATCCCAGTAATCACTGTCACCTGTGGGACTGTTAATCCTGCAAATGTGTATCGAGGCATCATGTATATGTGATGACGGTGAGTATATTATGTGATGTTTTTAATCAAAATTTTGTTTGTTTTGTTTTTAGAAATTCACAATTATATGCGAGGGGTTTTCGATTTGAGATGTGAAATACACTGTGGAAGGGGTGTTTACAACCCTGATGGGTGATGGCTCTGACGATATAGTTCGTCGTGCGGCAATTGGATTTGCAGTTCTTGGGTTTTTTTCCCATTTGGTGGTTTGGGCCTTACATGCTTCAGGGCAAATAACTGTTACCGGCGACTCGGTTGAACTGGTTAATTCACCGCTTGCGACACTATACACTCCTTTCTCTATTCTACTAGTGTACGAGGTATATCAGTTGATTAGAACAATCCCTGATTCTTTTTCGTCTTCGGTCGGAAAGCAATACGAAATAGCGACTTTGCTTGTCGTTCGAGATATACTCAAGAGATTGTCAGAGGTTGGAAATTCCGAAGAATGGGGAATCAATGATGATGTTGGCTTCCTTTTGGTCGAATGCGCGGCTTTCCTTGCGCTGTTCTACACTTCATTGACCTACCATAAAATCAGTTCAAAAGGTGATGATGACACGATTCTGTCTGATGATGTTACGGCTTTCATAACGACAAAGATGGCTATTGCAAACATAATGCTGATTGTATTCATTGTAATTGGTGCGATATCTTTGCTAAGCTGGATTGGTGCGGTACAAGAGGGGGGAGGGTCGGTTGATCGTGCCATATTTTTCCTTGATTTCTTCACCTTCCTGATACTGGCAGATATCCTGATATTACTTATCTCGTATTGGTTCTACACCGACTTCGGAAATCTCGCCCGCAACACTGGGTTCGTGCTCTCAACTGTCATAATCCGTGTGGCAATATCGTCTGAAGGAGTCTCGTCAATGATTCTCTTCACTCTAAGTGGAGTTATCGGAATTGTAATATTGAGAATGTTTATCGAAAATACATCTAATGAGAAATATTTGAGTGAATAATCTCTAGATTATCCATATTGCGTCTATGACTTCGCCCGCTTTACCGTCAGTATCCGGAGGAAGAAGGGTGAGGCCGTTGTGGGCGACCATGCTGTGCATGTTTCCACTGCCCTGATGTGTGTGAGTTGTGGCGAGTAGTTGCCCGTTTTCAGACCTAATTCGGATTCTCCTTAGGCATAGTTTTCCGGGTGCGCCTGAAATGTCTTCTTCGAGTTTTACAGAAACTCTCTGACTTAGTCTTGGGCCCATTTCTGAGTGATATCCGAGTGACTGTGATATCCAAGGTGCGACAAGAACGTGGAATACAACAAGGCTGCTAACTGGATTTCCTGGAAGGCCGAACAAGGGCGTTCCTTTCCATGTTCCAAACAGTGGCGGGCCCCCTGGTCTAAGCTTCATTCTCCAAAATGATATGTTGCCTTCTTCTTCCATAATCTTCCGAACTAAGTCCCATTCACCCATACTAACCCCTCCGCTAGTGAGGATTGCATCACAATCTGATAGAGAGTCGAGAGTTGTTCTCAATTCATCCATCGAATCGTTGGCTGATTCATGCCTTACCGCTTCGCAGCCCATCGATTCAACTAGTGATGCGAGTGCATGAGAATTGGACTCGTAAATTTGTCCGGGCTCTAGTTCTGTCCCTGGTTGAACTAATTCGTCCCCTGTTGAGAGGATCGCGATTCTTGGCTTCTTGATTACTTCGACTTCTCCATGACCCATTGTGCCTGCTAGTGCAATGCTTGCTGAGGAAAGATGAGTCCCTGCAGGTAGTGCTTCTTGGCCTATCGAGAGATTTTCCGCTCTTTTGCGAATATATCCAGTACGAGCTGGTCCGTTGATGGTTACTTTGTCTCCGTCTACTTCAGTCTCCTCGACCATTGCAATAGCATCCGCGCCTTCTGGTAATGGCGCACCAGTCATGATTCTGCATGCTTCGCCTGAGATTATTCTAGGTGGTAGTTGCCCGCCTGTTTGACTTGTTCCGACAATAGTAAGTTCGGCGCCTGAGTTTACACAATCAGATGCCATTACTGCAAAACCGTCCATCGCAGAATTATCGAATCGTGGGTCGTCTACCTTTGAGGTGAGTGATTTTGCCAAGATTCGGCCTCTACCCGCTTCAAGGAGTAATGTTTCAGTCCGTTTAGACAATGGAGAATGTAGGGATAAGTCGAGTGCTCTATCGAGGGTCACGCCCTTTTCCATGATTGGGCAGACACCGCCTCGTTGAAGTGTTATTCCCACCTCCTGAGTGTGTGTTGGGTACTGAGGAAGTGTTGATTGCGCTTGCTTTGTTGGTAGTTGCGACCCTGTATTCGTCTGTTGGTCATGGTGGCGCTTCGGGATATTTGGCCATACTATCTCTAACCTCATTCGCATCAATGGAAGATCTTTGGTTGAAGCAGCATGCATGGAGCCTGAACCTAATTGTGGCTGCTATTGCATTCTACCATTACCAGAGAGCTGGGCATCATATCCCTAGAATGAGTCGTGTCTTCATATTGGCAAGCATCCCTATGGCCTTCGCCGGGGGCTATTTGTTGGTTGAGGGTTATGTGTACGATGTGTTGCTATCGGTTACTCTTGTTTGGGCTTCCTTCAGATTGTTCACAGCCAGTTCGGAATATGATGAAGTTTCTATTCAAGAAATTCCTATTTCTAAGGCTGTTCCTGCAGGTGCCGGCATTGGTTTGCTTAGCGGAATTGTTGGAGTGGGTGGTGGTATTTTTCTTTCACCACTTCTCTTGCTGAAGCGTTGGGCCACACCGAAGGCTGCGGCTGCAACCGCCGCTCTGTTCATCTGGGTAAATTCCGCCGCAGCCCTAACTGGATCCTATCTCTCAGGAGAGTGGGTTGTCGAAACTGATACTCTTGCACCATTCGGTACGGCGGTACTAATTGGAGGGTTTGTCGGTTCTAGGTTGGGATCTGATTTGATTCCACAGAGAACTGTTAGGATTTTTCTTGTTGTGGTATTGATGCTTGCTGCAGCACGAAGAGTGCTGCTAATTGTTTGATTCAAACACCAATCATATCGGCATGGCCACATTCTGGATAGGTGCATTGGACCTTGTATCGGTCTCGTTTTGGTTTTGGTATTTGTAAGACGGACCCGCACATCGAGCATTGGTGAGTGATAATCTGTGGTTCAGCGGGACCTGTGTCTTCAAAGTCGTCTAGGATGGTGCCTGCTGATGTCCACCCAACTTCGTCTTTGTATCGGTCGCTCTCATCGGATATCTCTGATTCCCGCAGACCCAATTTAATCCGTAGACGTCGTCGCTTTTTCTTCTTCGCCGGCGCGGATTTTGGTTTTCCTTTCGGCTTCTTAGTGGGCGGTCTTTTCGGTGCGCCCTTTGGTGGCGGGCCTCGCTTGCTTGGAGGTTTTCCTTTTCCTTTAGGGACCGGTCTCTTACCCGGTGGTGGCGTTCGCTTACCCTTAGGAGCTGGTGGTTTGCCTTTCTTCTTAGGTGGGCTCGGTAGCTTCTTCTTTAGTTTGGCCGCGAGTTCGAAATCCTCTGCTTCAACGGCTTTCGCTATCTGTTGTTTGATGTCTGCTTCTGATGAGGCTTTCTTCTTTGGAGGTGGTGGTGCTTTCTTTTTCCCTGGCGGGGGGCCTGGTGGTGGAGGTGCTTGTTTCTTTGGCGGAGGGGGCGGAGCGCTGCCCTTCTTTCTTGGAGGAGGTGGGGGTGGCGACTTCTCGGCCATGATAATCCTCCTATGGCAAAGCCGGTGATGCTATGAAAGAATCGGGGCGTTGATGCCGATTAGGCAGGGAAGTCCAAGAGTGATATGCTCGGTACGGGTGATATCGCGCCCCTTCCATCTAGCCCGTCCAACTCGATTACGAATAATGCCCCTACTACTTCCGCCCCTGCTTTCTGACAGAGTTCAACGCAGGCGTTTACCGTGCCACCCGTTGCTAGAAGATCGTCGACTATTACCGCTCTTTCTCCGGGCTTCAACGCGTCCTCGTGCATCTCCAATGAGTTTGTTCCATACTCGAGAGAGTAATCTACTCTCATCTTCGATGCTGGGAGTTTTCCTGGCTTACGGACTGGAACAAATGAGATTCCTAATTCGGCGGCAAGTAAGGCCCCGAAGATGAAGCCTCTAGCTTCTGGGCCGACTATTGCTTCAGGCTTCCAGCCCGCTTCATTCATCCTCTCAATGAACAGATCTGTTGTAGCAGAGAGGAGGGTGCCGTCGGACAAGACAGGTGTAATGTCCCGGAACATGATTCCCTCAATTGGGAAGTCCGGTACCGTCCGAACGGCGTCCCTCAACTTTTGCGTCATATCATTCGACATGCTGTTCGCTCCAAAGCGCGCGTGCTCTAAGGATTTCTCCAAAGAGGTTTTGTTATGTTATTCAACTCAGTTTAGGTTGCTGAGGATCCACTCGAAAGTGGTCTCGTTTCCTGGGCCGAGGTAGAACATTGACATTAATGCGAAGATTATCCACATTACCATGTTCACTTCTTGTGCCTTTCCTGCCATGATCTGAATAGCTACGTAGGCTATTACACCCCATGCAATTCCAGCAGCGATTGAGAATGTGAATGGCATTAGGACCATTGTTAGGAACGCTGGTATTGCCATTTCCAAATTATCCCAATCAATATCTGCTACTTGCTTCATCATAAGAGAACCTACAACGATCAGTGCTGTCGCCATTGCGAATTGTGGTATGGCCTGGAATAGTCCAGATAGGAATAGTCCAGATAGCATTAGCACACCAACGGTGACTGCCACTAATCCGGTCTTTCCGCCTTCTTCAACACCTGCTGCAGACTCAATGTAAGTTGTAGTAGTGCTTGTTCCAGTTAATGCACCAACAATTGTTGCTGCTGCGTCTGACATGAATGCTTCATTCGAATTCATTAGTTCGTCATTCTCATCCACGTATCCTGCGGCTCTTCCTACGGAGTAGAGAGTTCCAGCTGTGTCAAAGATATCAACGAAGAGGAAGGTAATCATGATCAATAGGAAATCTCCTAGTGGAGTCTGGCCTGTTCCAGAGCCTATGTCGCCAAATGCACCGACTGCAGCGCCTACAGCACCTGTTGCTGTTAGTGCGTCTGTGGAAATTAGTTTGCCTGTTCCAATACCCAACTCTGGTGCGGTTGCTTCTGCGGCACCCCAACCAGCTGGTACGTTAACTGCTACCAGAACGTCTGTTCCGGCGTAATAACACCCTTCATTCCCTGCTGCATCTACGCACATGTATGATGCTGTTGCTAGAAGGTCCACTGAATTTCCGTCCGCGTCGAAGTAGAAGATTAGTGGGTCTGCGTTACCCAACATGTTGTATGGATCTGTTGCACCAACGGCCCAGCCCCAAATCGACATTCCTGCTATACCGATGATTATCGCTCCTGGAACGCCTCTAGCCATCAAACCAGCTATTGCAATTAGACCAATAAGAGCAATGAATTCACCAGAGTCGTACTCCCACATTCCTGTGGCTGCGAGTTCGTTGAGAGTTACTGCGTCATTGACAATGATTCCTGTCTCCTGCAGACCGATTAATGCAAGGAACATTCCGATACCTGCTCCTGTTGCGATTTTCAAGTCTGTTGGGATAGAATTGATCATCTCTGTTCTCCAACCAACTTGCGGTAGAGACATTATCATGAACAAAATACCTTCAATCAATACTGCTGCGAGGGCAATCTCCCAAGCAACACCCATTCCGATCACTACTGTGAATACGAAATAGGCATTCAACCCCATTCCTGGAGCCAAGGCGAATGGTAAATTCGCCCACAGCCCCATTACTGTACATCCTACGAATGCGGCAATCGCGGTCGCGAACAGTGCATCATTAAATTCCATGCCTGTTCCGGAGAGCATTGCTGGGTTAACCAACAAAATATACGCCATAGTCAGGAATGTTGTAACTCCTGCTCGTATCTCTCCCTCAACCGTGCTTCCCGCTTCGGTTATTCCAAATTGTTTGTCTAGTGCTTCCATTTTTTCACCTGTCTTTCTTACTGTAGCGCATAGGCTAAGTGGAACATGAAGAAGACGGTCGGCTTATGATAAATACCGTCGAAAACTCACTTATTTGAGAATTAGAGTAGTTCCGTTCACTGGAAATTGAGGAGTGGGATTTTGTGTGAATTCTGCGCCAATAGCGGCTCTTGCTTCCGTATCCCCGTGAAAGAAAACTACATGTTTTGGTTTACATTCACGCACAAATGTCTCTAATTCCGAATGTCCTGCATGGTTTGAAAGTTGGAATTGATCGACATCTAAATCGATTTGTGTTAAATTTCCAAAAATAGGTAGCTTTCCATTATCCAGAAGGCCTCTACCACCGGAGCCTTCTGCTTGATACCCTGTTAGAAGAATTGCATTTGCTAAATCATACCTAAGACGATTGAGGTACCAAATCGCCGGACCACCATCTAACATACCACTAGTCGTTACAATAACATCCGCGCCTAGGGCCTTCTTTCTATCGGATTTACTACGTACTTTTCTAGCCCATCTCCACATTTTCTCCAAGCCATTGGGATCTCGAATGTATTGTTGATTATTCAACCAATGTTGAGTAACTCGAGTACCCATACCATCGAAGTGTACTTCGAGGTGTGGTGCGGCTTCGTATAATATTCGAAGTATGTCTTGGCACCTACCTGATGCGAACGCGGGGATTAGTGCCACACCACCCCTACTAACGACTTCTTTCACTCTAGCGACCAGTCGGGCTTCTTCTTCCTTGCGAACGGGGTGCTCTCGACCACCATATGTGGATTCGATACAAAGGACGTCGCAATCAATTGCCTTCGCACCGCCGACATTTGGACTAATTCTAGTATCCATATCTCCACCCCACAGTACACGAAGTTCAGGAGTTTCGATTTCAATCATTGCAGCTCCAGGGATATGGCCCGCACGATGGAATCTCAACCTCCATTCTCCAACATTGAACCATTCTCCAAAGTTGTGGGTTTGCCAAGCACCCAGTGCAACATCGAGGTCCCTCATATCCCATGGAAGTGGATATCCCTCTATGCTGGATACTTTGTAGGTGTCGCGCCACATCATTTCAGAAACCGCGGCAGTGAGTTCTGTGCCGTGAAGAGTAGTGCCGTGGTGTCCCACCAACCAAGGAGCCATACCAATATGATCGATATGTGAATGTGTGATTATTGCATGATTCACTGGAGGGCTTTCTGAAGGATACTTTGGTGGTCTTGTAGGAGCTAGTCCGTAATCTATCAGGATTCTGGTGCCCGTTCGATCTTCGAGTACACAACCGACGTTGCCTACTTCGTCGCCGCCACCTAAGAAATGTATACGGATTCCTTCCTCAACCGGTTCGGTTGGATACGATGTGGTCCTGCCGGCGGAATAGAGGACCATGGTAGTGGCGAGTTTTTCTTTCCAAATCAAACTATGCTGGTGGTCGTGATGAGGATCCCCTACATTTCTACTGGAAGTGTTAATGATTCATGTTGGTTCGACAAGAAGCCGCCCAATGGCTATGGGCTAGCAGTGGTATAGGCTCAATGAATATCGCTAATTGAAGCGGAAACCCTCTTTCTATCGCTTCTTCTGCTTAGAAAATATATTCCAAAGGAAACAAAGGGGTCGGGGTGGGTTTGAGTATGAAAACCGCCCCCACCAACTAATGCCGAGGCGTGCAGGAGAAATCCTCTCATTGGACGAAGGGCGTTGCTTTGGTTGCGCGGCGTGTGTTTCTATATGCCCCGTTAACGCACTAGATCTCTCAAATCTCTTGGTAATTATAGACGAACCAACATGCACACACTGCGATCTTTGTATTCCCGCCTGCCCTGTCCACGCTCTTTTCTTTGACAAAAACGAGCCCCTACCGGTTTCCCTCGGAGTTGAAGTGAGTTGACAGTAGCTATAGTTGGTATTGAGCTATCACAATTGATTTGCGCTCACACCATCTTCGATCTAAAACCAAATGCAGAAGTACACCTAATTTCGGCACGCGCAGAAGCGGGTTTGATAGGGGAATTACCCGGATTAATTTCACAACCACTTTCGAATAATATCCCAAATGAATGGTTGGGAGATTTAGGTTCCCAAATTCCAACAATATCCGACACAGCGGTACGCCGTTCCTGGTTAGAAAAATCATTGGCGACAAAATTAGTTGAAAGGGGAGCAAACCTCCATCTTAGAACCACTATTAATCAAAACAAATCAAAATCGGGTGAAACCACCATCACCTTTTCTGGTGCCGGATATTCTTCCGGCTCAACATTGTTAGTTGAGAAAGTAATCACAAAACCAGAGAACACATCTTCCATTCAATGGCTCGGTGGTGTGCATAATGAGGAATTAATCGGCTCAGAACACGAGGGCCATAGACCGGACGGACTTGTGGAAATTTGGTGGCCAGCCGAGCAAGAACCACCACGTAGTGAAGGAAAGTGGTTACAATTGATGGATTGGACTGGCGAAGACCCATTATTGTCTTTGGAGCAAGAAGTAGAACTTGGGCGCTCACTTGCAGCAACCACGTGAAACACTTAGACACTAAATCGCCACGCAAGGTCATGGTGAGAGAGCCAGGCCCAACACTCCACTATGTCACCAACACCAATAGTGGAGCTAGGCACGCCATACTCATAGATCCAGCCGATCAAACACCAGAGATGGCTGCAAAACGATGTATGGCGGCGGTATCAGCTGGCTCTAGCATGGTATTAGTGGGGGGGTCGACTGGTACTGATATGGAAAATGTCCACAACACAGTAGTTGCAATCAAAGAAGCTCTAGAGTTAGTTACATGGGCATCTAGTCAAGATTCGGAACTCGACGAAGAATCTTGGAGTATACCGGTTGTACTATTCCCAGCAGGAGCAGCCGCCTTATCTCCTTCAGCAGACGGAATTACATTCATGATGCTGATGAACAGCACAACCCCAAAATTCCTGATCGAGGAACAACTAGCAGGCGCACCATTCATTCGCCAGGCCGGCGTTGAAACTCTACCAATGGGGTACGTTGTTTGTTCGCCGGGCGGCAGAGTTGGAGAAGTAGGGAAAGCAGATTTACTCGAAGCGGACCAAACAGAACGAGCTTCGGCTTATGCTATGACTGCAGAATCCTACGGATTCGAGCTTCTCTATCTTGAGGCAGGAAGTGGAGCAAACACTCCTGTAAGCGAAGAACTCATTCATGCCGCGCGCAATTCTTGCAATCTAACTCTCGTTGTAGGTGGCGGAATAAGAGATGGTGAAGCAGCTAGAAAAGCAGTGCAAGCGGGTGCAGATTGGATAATTACTGGAAATCTAACAGAATCATTTGATGATGCAGACGAGCTTCAAAGAGTATTGACAGATTTTATCACAACTATGAATTCCTAATTCATCTTTGAACAACATTCCATCCTTGAATAAGCCCTTCTTCACCCAAATCAAGCCAAATTAAATCACAACCAAAACACCCATCAATTTCTTTAATTTTGTGCGGTCTTATTACTGCAATTAGGTCTACCCCCGGGTCGCTCATTCTGAGGTCGAACTTCCTCATTTTTTCAGCACAATCTGGGCAATCATGCTCACTATTATTTACTGAATTTTTAAGTTTCTCGCGCACATAATTTGCATTGTCTTTTAGCAACATATCTATTTGTTTAGATTCTACCATTACCCCAAGACATTTTTCACATTTCAGTCGTGTTAATTTTTCTAATCTTAATGCAATGAAAATACAAACGGAGCTAACGCCGAGGAGCCCTAACGCCACTTCAAACTTATTCAGCGAAGAATCTTCCTGAACAGAATCGTTAGATAAGAAACTGATTGACATTAGGAGACAAAATACTCCTATCAGCAGCAGGACTACCGACTGACGAGTCATCTCAGATTTGTATTTCAATTCCCTACATCCCTTCGGGCAACTGATCCCCTCAACCCTCGTCTTCTTCACCCCACCACTCCTTCTCATCTTCTTGTTTATTTTCACCCATCTCAGCAGCAGCCCACTCTTCTTCCGAAATCTTTCCATCACCATCTAAGTCTAGATCGGCAGCCTTTCCTAACAACTCACGCCTCTTTTTTTCCCATTGGATTGTTCTGTAAATCGCGACAATAGCAAGCAAAACAAAGACACCATAAGCCTGACCTTCAGATAGCCCCATAGAAACTAAAATTGCAATAATTCCTAAAATAATAATTTCACCGACAAGGCGTAGCAAAGCATCGGCAATAAGGTCCCCAATCATTTCCTTCATAGTTGATTTAATCCACTATGTTATTGTGATTTTCCCGGCATTATACATTATTTTGCAATCCCGCAATAATTTCCATCAGTTGATCAATCTTGGATTCCATGTCTAGGATTAGTAGCATATGTTCTTCTTCACGACGAATCAATGCAGCATTTTCTCTTCGTAACTCATCAACCCTACCTTCACCAACGACCTCTTCCAAGTCCTTACGCCGACCCTGCTCATTAGCCAACATAGTTTCCAACTGACTACGTCGCGCTTCAGCGACGCGAAACCTCTCTTCTAATTCAGCCAAATCTGCACGACCTCCCGATTTTGAACGCACATTCACCAATTCTCCATCAAGTGCTCGTGCGCGTTGTCTGGCCATGGC
>DAMG01000061.1 GCA_002497025.1 Euryarchaeota archaeon UBA126 | reverse complement strand
CGGGCCACTGCTTCCCAATCAGCACCGAAGGCGTCTCTGGAAAACACATTGTCCCAGTTCATCTCCACAGTTACCAAGGCGTAGGCACACAATGCTAACAGATAACTGACGGAAATCAAAACGATTGGCGTCTGCACCTTTTTGATACGCTTGACGCCAAGGATGTTAATTCCAACAATTAATGCTAACAAAACTAAAGCTGCGATTTCGATATTAATTTTGATTCCAATAATTTCCTCAATTACCCATAGATATGCCTTGAATCCGATAAGTGCAAATGCTGATTTAAGCATGAAATTCGCCCATAATCCTAGACCTGAAATGGTACCAAACATCGGGCCAAAAGTCTTCTGGACGTATACGTATGAGCCTCCAGAGGTTGGCATTGCCGTTGCCAACTCAGATTTGGAAACCGCTGCTGGCAAGACAATTATTGCGGCTAAGAGGTAGGCAAGCCAGACCCCTCCGACTGGATTAGTACCACCACCCATCTCCAACATCGCTAATGCTGGTAGAACAAAGAGACCCGAACCGAGCATAGCTGAGAGTGAAATGATAACAACAGCGCCTAGCCCAAGTTTCCGCTCGAGAGCATCATCCATCTCACCATCTGGTTTGAGGACGATTCCGGCTAGGTCATCCGGGCCCTTGACTTTCACACTCTTTCGAAAAATCGAATGGTGTTGAACATTACCTATGATTAGCTCCAATAAAAAAACAAATATTGTTGGAAATTTGCACCCACAGAGTTACAAGGGAGGATTGGCGCGGTTTTTCCATGTCACAGGTAATTGAAGACGGTACTACAGCAGTTGTACACTACACCGGAAGTTTTCCCGATGGAGAAGTATTCGACAGTAGTGATGGAAAAGATCCACTAGCTTACCAAGTAGGAAAACAACAAATGATTCCAGGATTTGAGCAAGAAATGATGGGGGCTGCAATTGGTGAAAAGAGAGAATTCACGCTAACCCCTGACCGAGCTTACGGAGAGCGCTCTGACGATGCAATTCAGCAGGTGCCGCGTGATCAATTCCCGTCTGAAATGCCTCTAGAGATAGGAGTAATGATGGCTGCTCAAACACCTCAAGGTCCCTTACCCTTTACAGTTACAGAAATTGCAGATGATGTTGTCACTGTAGATTTCAATCATCAAATGGCCGGAAAGACTCTCAAGTTCAGCGTAGAAGTTGTCGATGTTCGCTGTGACGATAGCTGTGGCTGTTGCTAAACTAGCGAATCTTTCATCCACCGAAGCCCTGCTCATGGGTTGAGGATGAGGACTACCGCACTCGCCCTGTGTTGCCTCTTGCTGGCGTCTCCGCTTGCAGGTTGCTTGGATTTTCTTCGCTCCGGCGATGGTGTATTCGATGAACCGGAGCCACTTAGAATCAATCATATCCAAGTTCTAGGCACTCACAATTCCTACCATATAGAGCCGTTTGGGCCAACAATAAGGGCATATGATTACACACACGAGCCGTTGGATGTTCAAGCGGAAGATTACGGAGTTAGACAGTTTGAATTGGATGTCTGGTGGGATCCTCGCGGGCAATTGTACGTCTATCACAATCAATACGACTTCAGGAGTAATTGCGCGACCTTCGAAGATTGTCTGAACACACTCCTTACTTGGTCAAACGATAACCCGAATCATGTTCCACTAATGATTTGGGTAGAACCAAAAGAATGGGTTCGATCAAGCACCGACGATACAGTGGTCCTTGAATTACAAGATATGCTGGAAAAAATCGAAACTGAAATCGGCGAATGGTGGCCTCGTGACAAGACTATCACTCCTGATGATGTCAAAGGAGATGCTACCACTCTTAGGGAAGCGGTTACCACAAGTGGTTGGCCATTGCTAGATGACTCACGAGGGAAGGCTATGTTCATCCTACTGGCTGATAATGAAGTTCGTGAAGCATATGTCGATACATACCCTGGATTGAATGGTTCGCTAATGTTCACTATGAATGATGAGGCAAGTGACACTGCGGCATTCTATTCCGAGACCGACCCCATTGGAATGGGTTCGGAGATTACTCGACTTGTTGAAGAGGGCTATATTGTTAGGAGTCGTGCCGACAATGCGGAAGACGGTGAGGCCGACAATAACGACACTGCACGCCGAGATGCCGCCTTTGCAGTCGGCGCACATTCAATCTCAACTGATTATCCGGCTAAAGTTGATGGAATCGAATATTGGGTGCAAGTCCCCAACGGCCCCATTGCTTGTAACCCAGTAACTGCTCCACCAACTTGTGAATCCGCAAGTTTGGAGTGAATTCTGTATTATTGCGAGAAAATATTCGAGAAGTGCTAGTCCTATTGGATTATACACAAATTATCTCTCGGCTGAAATATGTCGATTATCGAAGCATACAACAAGGCCTGGGAAAATGGAGATACTGAAGCACTAGCAAATATCATCCATGACGATTGCGTGTTCAATCCACACGTTGGTGGAATAACCATGAGTAAATCCGATATTTTGGGATTCGCTGGTGGCGACAACAAACCAAATTCTGAACATGAAAGAATACTTTTCGAAAATGATGAAGTTGGTGTTGCGCATTCAATCGTTCACTTTGCAAATGATTCAGATTCCGAAGCGGTTCTGTCATTCATGCGCTTCAAGGATGGTCAGATAATTTCCATGGAAACTGGAGCCACACCACTCAGTGATGATTACCAATTAATTGGATCCTAAACCTTAGCGATTACTTTCAATTCAACCGCAATCGGGGTAGGAAGCGCTCGTACGGCGACTGTGGTACGGGAGCAGAGGATCTCAGAAAAGTACTCTGCGTATACTTCATTGTAGCCGGCGAAGTCTCGATCCATATCTACTAGGAAAGAGAGGCAGTCTACAACTTTGTCAAGTGATGAGCCGGCATCCTCCAAGATTGTCTTGATGTTCTCAATTACGGCTCTAGTTTGAGCCCGTATGTCATAATCTAGAGGATTACCATCAGCGTCATGGATAGGACCGCCTGGAATCTCATTGGTTTCTGGCTGACGAGGTCCAATTCCACTGACAAAAAGTAAGTTTCCAACTCGATAAGCGTGGGGATAGGCTCCGACAGCAGTAGGGGCATTTTCAGAATATTTTGGTCCGTCATCGCTGGTGAACTTGCCTGCAGTTTTCTTTCCAACGACTCCGCCAACTATGCCACCAACAGGTCCACCTACTGCAACACCAGCAGCAGCCCCGGCTGCACCACCAGCTGTGTACAACATTGATTTCCCATATCCATCATATAGAGCCTCAATTACCTCATCAGGAGCCTCGATTAGATCCTTAATCATCTCAAGTCTATGTAAGAAAGAGACTTCTTCATCTTCTTCTTTCGGACTTGGCTCTTCGGAAGTCATTCTAGCATCCCCTTATCGAGGACATTTCGATCTCCTCTGTAGAATTCAACATCATCCTCATCGAACTCCTTGTCACCGACCGAACCTGTCGATGGAGTCAGTGTAATGACTGCCCCTCCACTTCCGTGCAGCGCTTCGTAAGCGAGTACTTCGCCATCGTAGTTGTTGTGCTGCCCCATGGTTGCGGCAAGCCACCAAGCAGGCTTGTATGCGACTACTTTTTGAACTCTAATTTGTCCATGTATGTCACGACTCAATTGACTCAAATCTTCTAATCTTCCATCATCGAAGAAC
>DAMG01000013.1 GCA_002497025.1 Euryarchaeota archaeon UBA126 | reverse complement strand
CTCACAATGGTTGCACCTAGGTAGCTCGGTTTCGCTCCACGGCCTTCTATCAGTACGGTTGCACTGCCGACATTTGTGAAGAATTAGTTTCTCAGCGCTCTTTGCCATCAAACCCGCCGACTGGAGGACCCTTATTCAATCTGTGGTTGAATTATTGAGCGCTACGTGCCCTCAAACATACTGCAACAAAGTTCTCAAAAATCTTAGCGCCATACTCGGAGTCATTCACTTCTGGGTGAAATTGAAGTCCGAAACGGTCACCAGTATCGTTCTCCATGGCTTGGACAGCACAATTATCACTTAATGCCGTTATTCTGAAACCATCAGGAACATCAATTACCTCATCATTATGACTTTCCCAAACTCCTTGTTTCTCGGGAGTATCGACAAATAATTCTCCTCCGCCATCGATTAATTCTATTGATGCCGCTCCAAATTCCGGATTAGGAGCTTCTTGTGACTTGCCTCCATAATATCCTGCCATGAATTGATGGCCTGCGCATATTCCCAAAATAGGGACATTAAGAGTTAGATATTCGGCACAATTGCCCAATTCTCCAGTTAATCCCACTCTAGCTGCCCCTCCTGAAAGGATTAGCCCATCGACTTTTCTAAGTTCAGAAAGGGGCGTTTTATTAGAGAGAATTTGAGTATCTACCCCTAGATATCGCAACATTCGCCACTCTCTATGGGTCCATTGCCCTCCGTTATCGATAACATCGATGACCAATTTCTCCTCTGACATGACATAATCGAGTTGCAAGAGGGTCATGAATTATCCCCTGAAATGGCTTCAGAATTGCAACCTTGGTTTGGGTGCGTTTGAAATACACTACCTTTGTCGTAATGCTACTGCCCCGATGGTGTAGTGGCCTATCATGCAGCCCTGTCGAGGCTGCGACCCGGGTTCAAATCCCGGTCGGGGCGCCACTGATTCAACTTCTCTATTACCAGTTGGTTTCAACTCTTTGCCCTTTTTCCACTACGCACGATACAAGAAAAATACAAGGATATTTATGTGAAGAATATAAAACTAAACAGATATTCATTAATGGATCATTACGAACAACATTAATGAACGCCGGACATATACTAGCAATTCTAATTGGTTTTTACGCTTCTTTCGCTGTTACAGTAATGAGTGTCTCCCCATTATTAGGTTGATCAATTATACCATACTTTGATTTTCATCGGAAAATATCTTTATGATAATATAGGATAAAGCCAATATTACCAAAAGCAATGGACAACAGAACTCTAACCATCCCCAGTAGAAGCCAGGAAGAAGCATGAAATTTCATAGAAGAGTTTGGTCTTAATGATTTTGCTCATTTTGCACCACCCAATTCTGCAATTACTCCTGCTCCAATTAGCCACACCAGTAGTATGAAGATCATTCCGATTGTTATCGCGTTAAAGAATAAGGAGTACAATATTCGGATTGTAATGTCCTCGGTTCTGTTGTAAGGGAATAGCTTGTTGACCTCTTCATTTCCACCTTTGATGCCGAACAACGGCCGGAATAGGACGGCCCTTCTGGCAATCTCAAAGCAAATCATCACGCCTACGAAAACAATGGTAGTTCCAATAACCATCGATGGATAGTAACCCAACCCAATCAAAGCAAACAGAGCAATGGGGAGGAATGTCAAGTGCATGTGGACAATGTAGGTAGGGTATACTGCCTCGTTGAGATATGCGAGCCATTTACTGGGTTTGTTGAGAAGTTTGGAGGCCCAACTAAAGATGAATAGGCACCACAACCATGAATGAAAAGACTGGATTAGAGCAGCTATGGTCAGCTCTAGAGAGAAGGCATCGTATCCCTTGTCTACCCAGCCGCCCTCGTAAATCTCAGGTGTTTCGAATATTTCTCCACTGATGAACCAAACAATGGCCAAAATAGGAGTTATAATTGTGACTGGGATTCGAATTTTATCAATTGCAGGAAAGTAATCCTCTTTGGCTGCAATCATCAGATATCCGAATAGGAAATAAATCAGATATCGTGGAAATTCCCACCACATTCCGACTTCTCCGAAGCCCCACGGTTTGAACAGAATGCCATTGAGGGCGAGGATTAGTGGCGGCAATAACAGCAGTCCCATCCCATATCGAATATTCAACAACGAGCGGGTTGCCTGTACTATCTTGCCGTCAGGATTGTTGCGTACGTGTGAGAAAAGAGGAGTTAGAATAACGGAGTAAATCAATAGGTTGTAGATGAACCAAAGGTGGCCATATGGCATCTTTTCAGAACCAGGGAATATCTCGAGTAGTTTACCTGCTGTATCAAGAGGGTTGAAGATTCCGAAAAAAAGAATGTAAGTCCCAAACAAAAGGGGGATCCCGAGTCGAGAGAATCTCTCCTTGATGTAAACATCCCAAGTTCTTCTTCGAAATGCGAACGCAGTACCCATTCCTGAGATGACAAACAGGGCCGCCAATCTCCACTGATGCATGACTCCAATAATTATGAATAAAAAAAGATTGAATAATTCCATGCTGCTATCTTCGCCCTCAAGTTGACCAAGAGAAAAGACTGCGTAATGGAACCAAATGAGAAACCCAAACAGGATGACCCTCAGCCAGTCAATATCATGACGGCGGGCCATTATGTCACCTTAGGCGATTGAAGCATACATCTTGGTAGAATCAATCCTCATATCAAGAAATTGGTACCTTGTGCAGGGAATTAGATAGATAGTGTCATAGGTTGTCTAGGATTGGAGTTTTCTCAATGAGTGAGAGAATCAATATTTCTTCAGGTGCGCCTTGGGAGCCTATTGCAGGATACTGCCGTGCGGTCAGAGTTGGCCAATTCATAGAGGT
>DAMG01000072.1 GCA_002497025.1 Euryarchaeota archaeon UBA126 | reverse complement strand
TCTTGTCTATCTCTTCCCCAAACGATTAGTTTAGCAAGCAAGGAATCGAATGAGGGTGGCATATCGTATCCTGTGTGAGCATGGGTATCGACCCGAACACCAGGTCCTGCAGGCCAATGGCATTCCCAAAGTCGACCGGGAGATGGTTCCAAAGTTCTAGGATCTTCAGCATTAAGTCGAGCTTGGATTGAATGGCCTGATATCTCAATATCATCCTGTGAGAGTGGTAGACTCTCTCCTGAGGCGACTCTAATTCCAAGAGAAACTAGGTCGTATCCGGTAATCATTTCCGTAACCGTGTGCTCGACCTGAACTCGAGGATTAACTTCGAGAAAGTAGAACTCCCCCTGAGAATCTCTTAGAAATTCAAAAGTTGCTAGTCCCTTGTAACCCACTGCCTTGGCACCTGCTACGACTCGTGCGCCTATATCGGCTCTAACCTCATCAGAAAGCCAAGGGCCTTCTTCCAAGATTTTTTGGTGTCGGCGTTGGATTGAACAGAACCTCTCGCCAAAATGGATTGCATCTTCACCAT
Source organism: Euryarchaeota archaeon UBA126 (assembly GCA_002497025.1). GTDB lineage: Archaea > Thermoplasmatota > Poseidoniia > Poseidoniales > Thalassarchaeaceae > MGIIb-O1. Next base: position 2,935 of record DAMG01000072.1, on the reverse strand, counting down.
CTCCAAGGACTTGAAATTCAATGTGTTGAGCGCCTTCGATGAATTTCTCTAGGAAGACTCTGTCATCACCGAAGGCAGAAAGTGCTCGGCCTTGACATAGGTTCAGAGCCGATTCGAATTCATCAACGGAATCCACCACTTGCATACCGATTCCACCGCCACCAGCGGCCGCCTTGATGATTACAGGGAAGCCAATATCATCGGCAATCGTCGCGGCTTCCTTGGGGTCAGAAACCGGCCCAGGAGATCCCTTGGCAATTGGTAAGCCCGCCTTAGACATGGTTTCTCTAGCGGTGATTTTGTCACCGAGGACTCTCAATATCTCTGGACTTGGGCCGATGAATGTAATGCCCTCCTCGGTCAACCTTTCAGCGAAAATTGGATTTTCTGCAAGAAATCCATATCCAGGATGTACTGCGTCGGCTCCAACCTCTTTTGCGGCGGCCACAATTGCCTCAATGTCAAGGTAGGATGCTAGAGGGTCTTCTCTGGCAATGTGAATAGCCTCATCAGCGAGGCGAACGGGTGTTGTCAGCCGATCTTCTCGACCGTGAATCATTACTGCCTCGATTCCCAGAGTTCTCAAAGAACGCAAAATTCGCAAGGCTATCTCGCCTCGATTCGCAATGAGCACCCTGCGGAACATCAAACCTCGCTGGAGGTTGAATCCTATGTAGGGTTCGGCGACCGCCGTAGGCGGTCGTGAAGAGAAGAATTCTCTCAATCAATAGACGTCTCGCAGATATCTCTTGTCTGTTTTCATCATTCCGACTTCTACGAATTCTTTGGCCTCATCAGGGGACATACCACCATGTTCTGCACATATGTCAATCAAGGTTGAATGTACATCTTTAGCCATGTAATTCTTATCTCCACAGACGTAAAAGTAGGCTCCGCCGTCAATCCAATTCCAGATTTCTTTGCCGTGCTTTGCCATTAGATGTTGAACGTATACCTTCTCATCTCCAGCGCGACTCCATGCTAAGTCATGACGATCGATAACTCCTCGCTCCTTCCAGTCTTCCATTTCATCTCGGTAGTAGTATTCTCCTTCTTCGGTCCAGTCACCAAAGAATAGCCAATTACGACCCTTATCACTATTGATATCGCGCTGTTGAAGATAGGCACGGAAAGGAGCAATTCCGGTTCCTGGGCCTACCATTATACAATCGGTGCTACCATCTTCCGGTAAAATGAATGAACGAGTTGGAGACATGAATACACCAATCTCGGTATCGTTGGTTTCGCAACGATCAGAGAGGAATCCAGTACAAAGGCCGGTGCGATCTCGACCATGGTGAGAGTATCGAACGATACCAACGGTCAAGTGAACGGTGCCCGGCTCATGCTCTGGACTACTAGCAATAGAGTATAGACGTGGCTTCAATCGATCCATTCCATCGACAAATTGTTGTGCAGTAAATCCAATGTGTCCGAAATCTCCCATCGCATCGATATAATCGCGAGACCAAATGTATTCCTCCATTGCATCTGCATCACCGGTTAGGCTTCTCCAAAGTGCCTCAGCAGGGTCACAGGCGGCGCCGATTTCTTCGTAACCTTCTGGAACATCTCCGTCTTCTCCTGAGCCGGACCAATCTACGAGCAGAGAACCATCCTCAGTTGAAACCCTATGTCTACGAGCGATTCTAATCTCCACAGGTCCATCATCAGCCATTCTACTCCCAAGATTTTGAATCCATTTCTTTGAAATTCTGTGAATCTCCAAATGGTCGGTAAGGGCTTCCTTGAGAGTAGTCTCGCCAAGATGAGTTTCAACCAACTCATCTCCGCTAAAATTGGCTGTTGAAATTAATTGTTCTACCAACTCAGGAGGACAACGAGGGATTACACCCAGTGCATCTCCAGCCTTGTATTCTAGACCAGAATCCCCCAAATCGAATACTACGTGGCGAGTTTCTTTTCTCGAACCTTCTCCATTGAGGACGTAATTTTCTGTTAGGTGAGAGGAATATGGATTTTTAGCGGACCATTGGGACTTATCTTTCTTTGAGGCTACTTTTGGCGCTTCTATATCAACATCTAGAACAACTGACTCGGAAGAGTTATCCTCTATATCAGAAACATCATCCTCGATCTCAGCCATCTTAGGAATTACAGCAGCTATCCATTCTGCTGCGGGTTGTTCATAGTCAACGTCACAATCTACTCTCTGATGTATCCTGGAAGCCCCCATCTTCTCAAACCAAGAATCCCACTCTTTACCAGATTCACAAAACAAATCATATGATGTATCTCCAAGAGCGAGAACTGAGAAGTTTAATCCACTTAAACTACTAATCGCGCCACTGTTTGCTGCTTCCCACAACTCTTCTGCATTGTCTGGTTGTTCACCATCTCCCCACGTGCTACAACATACCAAGACTCTTTTTTGTGATTGTAAATCTGTGATTTGAATTTCCTCCATTGACTTAACATCGGCTATCAAATCATGATTGGAGCAAGCCTTTCCTGCTTGCTCGGCGAGTTCCTCGGAGTTTCCTGACTGAGAGCCATAGAGAATCAAGATTGAACGTGGTTGTGCCATTGTATCACTAACCTGTCGAGGCGAAGCCCATTTATGAACCAAAGGGGATATGGTTCGCCCGCGTAGCGGGCGTTGAGACCCGAATGGCTCAAGTCATAGACACCACATGGAGAGTCATGCCTCGCGTGCGGTTCCTGGGCACCGGGAATGCATTTTCGCCTCATGGAAGAATGCATGCACTGGTTTTAATCGATGGAAAAATATTGGTAGATGCACCGCCAACCCTACTGCCACAATTGCGGCGTACAGGAGTTTCTAGCGACGAGATTGAACATCTATTGTTTACACATTGGCATGCAGACCATATGTTTGGATTTCCATTCTTCATCCTTGAGAGAAAAGTAGTTTCCAACGCTGAGAACTCTCTGAATGTCTATCTCAGACCTG
>DAMG01000096.1 GCA_002497025.1 Euryarchaeota archaeon UBA126 | reverse complement strand
GTGACTTAATGTCAGAAAATTTTGCTGATTGTCAAACAAAATTTTCTGACATTAAGTCACGATACAACTCTCTTCGTTCATCTGTGCCGATTCCGCCACTTCCTAGCAGTGCACGCATTTACTTCACCATTCAGACGTAGAAATCATCTGCTTCTGCAGGCATTCCTAGATGCTCTTCGATAGAGCCACTGACTTCTATACTTGCCAGTAATTTCCTTGCAGTCTCCTCTGTAGTATCCAAGTCAATTCCAAGTGGTAAGTTCAATGCTTCCTCAATCCAGCGTGCAAGCCTGTCCGCAGCAATCACGTCTGCTGAAGCACCTACAGTATCAGCAACCAATGCAACTGCGGGAACTTGGTATATCGGAGATAGTGAGACCAAAAGTCCAGCTACCCCAATCATTCCTGCCTTAGGTTGGGATTTACTAACTTCGATATCGTTTGCTTGAAGGTTACCTCGTACCTTTGTATCAGCACAAATAACATGGATTGAATTTTCTTCAACTTCAGCAGCTAGACCCGCGAGTACCAATAATTGAGGAGTTGAGTGTGCCATCTCTAGAATAGCCTGGGCTACCTCGTGTTGTCCCGCAGCTGTCATTGGCTGCAATTCACCTGTAACCGTAATGACATATCTTCCATCGGATAACATAACTCGATGTACTAGCATTGAAGGTGGAGTGAGTAAGCCATCTTCGTCTAGGGTAGAATGAGGCGGCATATCTGGGTGCAGTATTCTGGCAATAAGAGTCGAAGGATTGTTTTCTACCAATGCGTCTACAACTAATTTCCCAACATTTCCTACACCGGGTACTGCCTCTAGTAAAGCCACGTGTTCGGGTAACGATTCCCCAATCAACCAATGTATGTGTGCACGAGTCACTCGTTCTCCTCCTTACGAGGAGTAGGTAATTCTTCGATCCATTCGTCACTACCAGCGTCTTCCCGCTGTCTTCTACGTGCTCCTTGGGCATCCTGCGGGGAATATTTCATTGGTGCAGCCGCCGTCATCTTTCCTCCGCACTCCTTGCATTCTTCAGCAAGTCCATATTCGCCACAAACGGTACACCGTTGTAGTCTCGTCCGAGCCATCCCTATTCCTCAGTAGGCACGTCCGCTTTCAGAGGTCTTTGAAGATGTAGCATGCAAATAGAGTATTTACATGCGTTCGATATCGATTTCGCCTTCAACCGAAGCGATTGATTCTGTGACGGCAGTTTGAGCCTCTTCCCACATTCTTTCAGCGGTTTCGTAATCTGGAGCTTTGATGTCGACTCTATATTCTGGAGCACCATCATAGTGGCAGGTTAGTATGACTTCTTCCTCGCCTTCAGCAACAGCTTCTGCAGCAAGAAGTGCGTCTCGGATTGCATAGACTCCCTCTGAGCCCCAAACCTCGATGTTGAATAGGCCACGAATCTCTACGAATGGAGGAATGATATTTTCCACTGCTAATTCAACTACTGTAGCCATCCAATCTCCACTAAAGCCATTATCAGATAGTGCAGTTTCAGAAATTGCACATTCCTCTAGCGCCCCGTATAGGGTTCCAAAGATTTCAATCATCTCATTTGAGATTTCAGCAGTTTTCTCTTCATCCCATCCCGTTCTCTCAGCCACAACACCCATTATTTGGTGAGCACGTTGTTTGTTTTTCCAGCTTTGCAGAGTATCTCTTCTGCGTTCTTCTGAAACATTCTTGATAGATAGGTCAACCCTTTCACGGTCTTTTTTCACACCAATTACTTTGGCGACCACTCGCTGTCCAACTCGAATGTGATTGCGTATGTTCTTGACCCATCCAGATGCCACTTCACCAACGAAGACGAATCCTTCACGCGAACCATATTCGTCTAGGCTAAGGTAAGCTCCATTTTCTCTGACATTACTAACTGTACAAACTAGTAACTCACCTTCTTCAGGCCAATTTTCGTTAGTATCAGCCATTCTAGAACAGTCCCCTTCACTCGAGGACGTCTACGATTGTGCTACCAACTAGCTCGGCTTTACCACCTGCAGGGCGGGCCAATGTGGAACCGCAAATTGAGCAGGAAATCTGGGTTGACGCCCTTTCGAAAATAATAGCCTCATGACCGCAGTCACGACAGTTTACTCGTAGGAATTTTGCATCTCCCATGAAATCACCTCTCCACGAGTTCAAACTTCTTTGCTCTTTGAGCGGCAGGCTGGTGAGCCTTTCCAGTCTCAGAGCAACGGTAGAGTAGATTAACGCGCTTGGTAGGCTTGTCACCAGATGGTTTGGGACGAGGGAAACCTCGGTAACCAGATGTGACCTTACGGAACCTTCTCTGACCCCATTTTAGTTCGGAAGCGCGTCGCTTCTTGACTCGCTCGACTGTGTGCTCAGTATGCTTTCCAGCCGATGGGCTGTAGCGCATTACCTTACGTGGCATCTTGACCATTACTGAGCACCTCAACGTCTTACGACGTCGCGCCCACCTATGACCCATATTTGATTGTGTCGCGAGAAGGCAAGCCCCCTTTAGGGGCAGTGTGCCTCATTTAAGGCTAAATTGTAGGTAGTCAATTCAAAGAATCTACCCCTTCTCGAACAACCATGGTCTTCTGGGTGAATCAGGCATTGCTGAGCTTCACCTTACTGATTGCTGCATTCTCTATGTGGCGTATGGGGCCTGCCTTCAAGCGTAGTAAATTTGCTGGGCCAATAGCATTGATCGGGCTCGCAGGACTCATATTCTTGCCTGAACAACCTCTTTATTTCGAGTCGGATTATCATCGCTGTGAGTTTATTTCATTTTGTAACGACGACGGCAGGGAATCCTATCTCAAAGTGGTCACCTGGTCCTTAATTTCCATTTCGACTGCATTGATTGGTTGTTATACAATAATCAGAGGTTCTCGAATTTACGCCGAACGAAACCTAGCTGTGCTAACTATTGGATGGTTTTTTCTCGGAGTATCTTGGTGGTCTATTGCCCAAAGTCCATGGTTTGAAGATGCATATACTCGCCTCGATGTTCTTGCATGGATGGTTTGTTTTATCTTTGGCATAGTCGGAACGGTATACATATTATCACGAATCATTAGATTCACCGAGAATGTGACTCCCAAAGATCCACCAATTGAGCCTCTTAACGATAATGAAATGCGGTTAGTTACTGAAATGATTAGAAGAAATTTAGGAGATGGGAATTAATGCTTGGTTTTGATTTTTCAATTGCTGGTATTGAATCCTTAGGAGCGATGATGATCATAGCCATGGTATTCATTTGTTACTGCTTCGCAATTCATCTAATCGTTACTTGGAATCCCTATCACCGACCGGCGATTCCTCTCGTATCTTCTCTTATTCTTTGTATGGGGCCTATGTTAGCCATGTCGTTGGAGAAAGATGGAGATAGTTCATTTGCAGAAATGCTAGAGATCGCTTTTTTGTTCACTTCTTTGGGCGTCGGTGTAATCGTACTTTGGATGCCCATAATCCTCGCATTTGTCACTTTTCTAATGCTAATTGTATCCAGGAAAAACCCATCAGAAGACCCTCTTATTGAGATGTTAGAAAATTAACTCGACTTTCTCCTCACCTTATTTTGCCGGTAAAGTCATTACAATCCTTTGAGTAATGCTCATAACAAGCCCATCGGTCGCCGCGTTGTCCTCAGAGGTGGTAATCATGTCCAAGGGAACTCCAAGCATGGGCAAGAAGCAGAAGTCCACGCACATTCGATGTCGCCGCTGTGGCCGACATTCCTACCACAAGCAAAAGCGTGCTTGCTCTTCATGTGGCTATGGTGAATCTTCTCGACGCCGTAAATTCCGCTGGAGTAAGAGAAACCGGTCTATGGCTGAGCATAAGAAGTGAAGACTTCGCTCCGGAAATGGCTAAGTCCTTTCTGAATCAGGAAAAGACGAATCCCGATGTGTGGTATCATAGGTCTCGTCGGGCACCCAGATAGTCAGGTGGGTAATACTCTCTATGACGGCTTACTAGTTTTACAACATAGAGGGCAAGATGCAGCAGGAATCGTAACTAGCGATTCTAGGAATATTTCCCATAGAAGAGCAAATGGTCTAGTCCGAGATGTATTCCGACACCGTCACATTCAGGCATTACAGGGTTCCATGGGTTTAGGCCACGTTCGATATCCGACTGCAGGTTCTTCTTCTGCTGCAGAGGCTCAACCATTCTATACCAACTCACCATTTGGGGTAAGTCTAGCACACAACGGTAATTTGACCAACCCGGAAGAAATAATTGATACATTACTAGAAAGAGATCATCGTCGAATCAATACCAGTTCAGATTCGGAAGCACTACTGAATTTATTCGCAGCCGAAATTCAGCGTTCAATAAATGGACGTAGAGGAGGATTAGATGCACTTAGTGAAGAAGACGTCTTCCGTGCCATAAGAGCGATTAACGAGACTGTCGAGGGCTCATATTCTGTGGTTACAATGATTACAGGTTGGGGAATTGTTGCATTTCGCGATCCTCACGGGATTAGACCTCTGAGTATAGGAACTTGTGAAATTGATGGATTTACTGAAACCTTGGTGGCATCCGAATCCGTCGCTATGAAGGCACTTGGATTTGAACGAGAAAGAGATGTTGCGCCGGGAGAAGCAATTGTTGTTAGGATGGATGGTACTAGAACCTCAAGAATTTGTGCAGATTCTACTAGCCACACCCCTTGCATATTCGAATACGTTTACTTCGCTCGTCCCGATTCTCGCTTGGACGGAGTTTCTGTCCATGGCGCAAGGTTAGCTATGGGTGCTAGATTGGCGAATCGTATTGCTGATGAATATCCCGATCACGCGATTGATTGTGTTATTCCGGTTCCGGATAGTGGTCGAATTGCGGCTCTTGAATTGGCCAGGGAGTTGGGGGTATCATACAGAGAGGGATTCGTAAAGAATCGATACATTGGTAGAACATTTATCATGCC
>DAMG01000063.1:6281-8780 GCA_002497025.1 Euryarchaeota archaeon UBA126 | reverse complement strand
ACACCATTGTCATGATGATCAGAATGAACCCACGTCAGACTGCCAATGACCATCTTCCCTACCCTTTGATTCAAAATGAATCTAGAGAAAATTGAGTAGATTCATCACTTTCTTCCTTTGTGGACTCAGTATTGGTCTCTTCGATTTGCTGGGTTGGTTGCGGAATTTCTTCCCATTCGTCGCTTGGTAACGATTCGTCGAATGCCGCTAGAATCTTCTTAGCCTCCCTTCTTGATTTAGGTATTCCATGCAAGGAAAGGTGATCTTCTCCGCTCAAGCCCAAATGCATAGCCAATGAGAAGTCCTCTGGATCGCCACCTAGTGTTTCGTCATGAACTGCCAAGAGATTGGGCCACAAGTCTTCTCTAACCGCAGCCTTGCTCGCTCCAGACTGTTCTGCTAGAGATGCAACAACCCCAGAGGTTCTCCAAGCCTCGCCTCCTCTTCGTAGAAAGTTAGGGTAGGTTAGGAAAGGGTCAGAAGAGGGGTCTTCTCTCTTTCCAGATACTGCAGCCTGGGATGAAAGAGACGACCCCCAATACCATGATCGATAGGCTCTGTTAGTGAATTTTGTAGCTAAAGCGCGATCTGCTAAGACCATCGCCTGAGAAATTTCTCCTAGTTCTTTTGTATTGAATACCGATTGATTATTCCAGACAAACCAAGCTAACATCTCATCAGGATCTTTATCCGAATTCATTAGTAATTGATTGGCCTTAAGTCCACTATTCGCAGCATATACTTCCCGAAGTGCTCGAAACACATCGATTTGAGAATCTCGCTCTGCGACTTCGGCTAACGCCCTCACGTCCTCTAGGGCTATGTGTTCTCCACCGATTGCGGCTGCGGCTTGTAAATCTCTGACTAAAGCTCGTAAATCTCCGGGGTTGTTTTCGATAAGTGCCTCAATTGCGCCTGGGTCCATCGAAAGTTCTTCACCATCAAGTACTCTATTTGCAATCCTTCTCATGTGAACTTTTCCAACTCTCTTGAATTGGATGTTTTCTGCTAAGCGCATTACTCGGTCTCTATTCCTACGCCACTGACGTCCAGAACTCCACAATCTCATAGCATCGTTACAAGTCAAAATCACAGGTTGTTCTGTTTTTTTAAGCAAATTTAGTAGTTCTGCTTTACCACCAGAGTCTCCTTTGATAGTAGATTTTTCTTCTTCTTCAGGTGAGAGGATTTTGTCTATCTTATCCTCAGATACTTGAGCAAATCCACCTGACAAGTGATCTACTTCATCGAGTAAAATCACAGTTTTCTCACCATTTTCTCCACCTGCAGAAAAGGCAGAGAGTGAGATGTGCTGACTACCTCTAGTTGCCGCCCTTCGAATGGCCGCGGCATTTCTTTCTTCGGAGGCATTCAATTCTATAATTGACCAGCCACGTTCTTTGGCTACTGCTTTTGCAAGGGTTGTCTTTCCCACTCCGGGAGGGCCAACCAATAGTAATCCACGCTTATCAGGGATTTTTCCTGAGGCCCACCTATCAAGCCATTGAGCGATCATTCGAAGCTGTGAATCATTTCCTTCCATCTGAGACATACTGGTTGGACGATACTTTTCCGTCCAGTCCTCGATGCTCCCGGCTTCGCTCACGCACCCATCCTATCTTGGAGCCTCTTGAAGATTGGTGGCCCGATTCTAGTGGAACTACCAATGTTTCAGAACAATTCCTGAATGGTTCCATTACTCAATCGCGATAGAATTTCATCGGCAAAGACTCGAACTTGTAATTGGTCATCTCGCCTTCTGATTGTTACACTCCCGTCTTCTATAGAGGTATGATCGACAGTTAATGCCCAGGGTATTCCAATTTCATCGGCGCGGGCATATCTCCTTCCAATCGATTTACTAGAATCCATTTCAGCGCGTGCATGCGGAAGTGAATTAATCGCGGCGGTAATCTCTCTAGCTAACTCAGGCATACCTTCTTTGTCGAATAACGGTAGTACTACACAGTCGACACTAGAAATTCCTTCTGATAATCGGAGGAATGTGTAAGCCTCACCTTCTTTTTCGGCTTCCTCGTAAGCATGATCGAGCACGTGCCAGATGATTCGATCTATGCCAAATGCAGGTTCGATTACATGAGGGGTATACCATTCTCCGCTAACGTTAACGGTCTCAATTCTTCTTTCTACCATGCCTTCTTCAATAGTCACGGATTTCCCGTCTCCAATTTTCAATTCAAAAGGTAGTGAATCAGGTAAATCTGTCAAAGCTTCTAGAGCAGCCACCACCGCACCTGCATCTCCTCGGAATGTTGGACCGATTACTGCACCATTTGGTGCTAATCTATCTAGAGTCTGGGAACGAGGTTCACTAAATTGCCTCCATGCTCGAAGTGCTTTAGCATTAGAGTGAGACTCGTGGCTCTCTAAGTCGTGACAAGTTCGGTTAGCGATTCCAACACATTCAATCCACCCGTGTTCTCCATGGATTTCACAATCCCAACAGTCTTCTGCATAGTGTGCCATTTCTGTGCTGGC
>DAMG01000063.1:0-5878 GCA_002497025.1 Euryarchaeota archaeon UBA126 | reverse complement strand
TGACGTACAATTCCAGCAGTTAGAGCCGCCCCAAAACTCATTCTAGTTTCACCTGCATGAGGTCCATCTGGGTCAGGAACTAGGCTAACTAACTCTGTTCTTCGATTTAGATCTGTAACTGGAGGATTTTCTGGGTCAATGAAATACTCTAATTCCGCCATGTTAAATTCACGTAGTCGAATCATCCCTTGTCTCGGGCTAATCTCATTTCTGTAACCCTTTCCAGTTTGAATTGCACCAAAGGGTAATTTTTGACGGAAATGACGATACAATGCTGGGTATAGCATGAACATACCTTGAGCGGTTTCAGGGCGCATGTATGCGGTTCTGCCAGTACTCATTGCCCCTATAGTGGTAGAGAACATCAAATTCATTGGTTGAGCAGGTGTCCATGATTTTTCGGAACAAGATGGGCATTCGATTCCGGTGCCCAGAAACTTATCGATATCCTCTGAGTTCAAGGAATCAGCATTAGGGTGGAGGTGCTCTACTAGATGGTCTGCGCGAAAAATTGAGCCACAGGCCTTGCATTCGGTCATTAAATCGTTAAACTCTCCAACATGACCACTTGCTACGAGAACAGATTCTGGAGTAATTGTTGGTGAATCAATTTCCACAATATCCCCATGGCTTAGCCAATGATTTACCCATTTCTGTGTTAATCGCCTTCGAATCGCAGCACCCACTGGTCCGTAGTCGATTAAACCAGAGACTCCACCATAGATATCGAATGCTGGGAGTACAACTCCACGACGCCTAAGCATCGCGGACAACCTCTCTAGTCTCCCCTCGTCAGCCATATCCAACGGTGAGGTGACCATTCACATGTCTTTCAAGCCATCTGCATGTGACTGACTTACAAGGCTAAACTAACCACATTTAGAAATATATTCAAAGTCAAGAAAATAATGGTTTTTGACCATATTTACGCTGATTCAGTATAGAGTACTGTATGTTTATCTAAACGAAGTATTCATGTACGGAATTGTTCCCCTGTGCGACCATAGTGTGAGGGGAAGTAATGCCCAAAATAGAGTACGTAGAGGATTCTTGGGATACCGAGCAGCTGCTCGATAGCTTATCTCCCCCCGTACGTAATTGGTTCAAGGATAAATTTCCTGACTTCACAGACCCACAAAAACTTGCAATTCCTAGAATACTCAATGGCGAACATTTACTGCTGTGTTCACCAACAGGTTCGGGAAAAACGCTGACTGCATTCCTTTCTATTATCGACGATTTAGTTCGTCGTTCGTTAGACGGTAGTTTGGATAATTCAGTACAGTGCATTTACATCTCACCAATTAAAGCGCTAGCAAACGATATCCAGAAAAATCTGATAGGTCCTCTAACCGAAATTCGTGAACAGTATCTTCCTAGCAGGGCAAAGGAGATCAAAGTAGGTCTTCGAACAGGTGATACACCGCAGAAAGAAAGGGAAAGGATGCTAAGAGCACCACCCCATATTTTGATTACAACTCCTGAATCACTTGGTTTGGCTCTCGCATCTAAAAGATTCAGACCGTTGTTAAACGATATGAAGTGGATGGTAATAGACGAGATGCACTCATTGGTTCCAACCAAGAGGGGCACTCATCTTGCCCTGAGCCTTGCCTTAATGGATAGTGTAATTGAATCGGATGTTCAAAGAATTGGTATATCGGCTACTATGGAGCCATTGGAAGCGGTCGCAGAATTTCTTGTAGCCTCCGACTCAAGAGAAAGTGATACCCAGCCTCAACATGTTGCAATTGCCAAGGTGTCTGGTGCTCGGAAATTAGATCTGGATATTATTTTACCAACTCCAAGATTTTCCTCTCTACCAATCAAGGAGGTTCTCGAACATAATGTTGAGAGAATTAAGGAAATTGTTGAGGCTCATACAACAACACTAGTATTCGTGAATACTAGGCAAATGACGGAGACTGTTGTTCAGAAACTGAAAATCTTGGGAACTGCTGGAGTCGAAGGGCACCATGGTTCAATGGACAAAGCGATTCGACTGGATGTCGAACAGAGCTTGAAAAATGGGCATCTTAGATGTGTGGTTTCATCCTCCTCCCTCGAGATGGGTATTGACATAGGTTCAGTGGATTGTGTTGTGCAAGTCGGTAGTCCTGGTTCAATTGCTACAGCACTGCAAAGAATTGGTCGTGCAGGACACCAAGTAGGTGGTTTGCCGAGAGCGAGGTTCCTACCTACTTCACCGCAGGATTTACTTGAAGTGGTGGCACTACAAAACGGGATTCTCCGTGGCTCGATGGACCTTCTGAAGTTCCCTGAAAATTCACTAGATGTTCTAGCCCAATTTATGATTGGTCTAACTATTATTCAGGAATGGGATATAGACGATGGCTACGAGTTAGTAACTGCTGCTTGGCCTTATCGAGAATTGCCCTATGACGACTATATCGAGGTTCTAGATTTGTTGGAGGAAGAAAGACGGGTATGGGTCGATTGGGAAGACAACCGTTTCGGAAAGCGCGGTTATGCTCAGATGATTTACTACACCAACATTGGTACTATTGCTCCGGATAATAATTACCTTGTTTTCACTTCAGACGGAACTCTAGTCGGGCAACTTTCTAGCGGTTTCGTTGCTAGTCTAAGAAATGGCGATGTATTTCTTCTGGGTGGTTCGACGTATAGGGTGTCTAGTGTTCAAGGAACTCGTGTCAATGTCACATCAGCAACAGGTTACAGACCCACAATACCTTCTTGGGCTGGTGAGGCTAACTCTCGTACCAACGAACTGAGTTACGAAGTGTTGGATGTGCTAGACCGAGCCTCGCATATGGTTCGCATGGGACGAGACGTCCGACCTCTATTGATGGATGTATACGGGCTAAACAAACCAATTGCCAATGCTCTAGCAAATTACCTTGATGAACACTGTGCAACAACCTTCCAAGTACCTAGTAGGGATCGAATTATTGTTGAACAGGTCGCTGCACCTCTACCGACCTATATCGTAACTACTTGTAGAGGCCGCGCCTTCAATCTCGCTTTGGGCTATCTTTTCGCTGGGATTGCAGTGCAAGACAACGTCTTAGTGAACGAGATTTCCTTCGACGAAAATGGCTTCATGATTAAATTAAGTCATGAAGTTGAGATATCTAAGATTCCTGAGTTATTCAGGAATGACTCAAGTAGAGACGTTCTACAAAGATACATGCTTGATTCGCAATTATTTGCTAAGAGGTTCCGAGAGGTATGTAGCCGAAGTATGTTGAATCCACGTAGAATTGGTGCTGATGAAGTAAGTCCTAAACAATTCCAAAATAAAGCCGAACAAATCTTACGGGCACACCGGCAAATGGAAGATTCCGTAGTCATCAGAGAAGCGATGAATGAGATTATGAACACAGATTTGGAGATGAAAGAATTAGCAGAATTCATTTCAAGGATGGATAGTGAAAATGTGCGCATTGTTCATCGAAAGGTGAAGATGCCTTCTCCTCTTGGTATGACTCTATTCATGTCCTCATTCGAAGATCTGTTGAGTCTTCGAACACGCGCATACCTAATCAAAGATATAGATCCAGAAATTCTCCGTCGACTATTAGGCGCTCGTTCTCTTGCTACTGATTTAGACCGACAGCGCCTTGCCCAATACTATCAAGACAAGGTCGCAACACCGGATTCCGCAGCAGGCTTACTGAGATTAATGGACATGGGGGGAGGATTAGAGAAATCACTGACTCACCCGTTGTATTCCGAGAAATTAAAAAATGTAGAATTCAATCAATTACGAGATTGGGTTTACGAGTTGGCTGAGCGTGGTCTAATTACTAAGGTACGTAATACAGGTCACGAACAAATCGACGACAAATGGTTCTCGGAAAGAATGGCGGGTGTACACGGAACACTGGGTTGCCTTGCCGTATCAGGTGCGGATGAAATGGATGATCTTCGTTCGCTATATACAGGAGGTCTAACCTTTGAAATGGGTATTGATTTCAAAGAAGGTCAACCGGCTAAATGGAAAGAAAATTATCTTTCAGATCCAATGGATTGTCTAAGGTTAAAATTGCTCGATATGCTAGGTTCAGAAGGACCTCGTACACTAGACAAGTTAGCAGACAGATTACCTTTCCCACGAGGTCAGGTTGAATCAGTTCTACAAGAGCTAGAGATGAGGAATCTCGTATCTATTGGGTTCTTCACACAGACTGATGATGGTGAGTATATCTTACGCGTCGACGAATATAGGATAACAGGAGGTCAAGTCGACGTAGTTGATTACCGAACACTTCAGACTTTGATTCTTCAGAAATCATTTACCCAATATGAAGAGCCGGCTGACGCAATTAGAAATCTTATTTTGGTCCAACGAAGGGACGAAATGCTACATCGTGTAAAAGATTACAGATTCCGTGATTGGAAAGATATCAAACACGATCCTGAAGTAGTCAACGGCCGATTGTTGCACAATCGTGTAGGTTACACAATGGAAGATCAACTGCCGTTAGTATTGGGTCTGAGGGGCGATCCTTGGCTTGGCCCCCTAGAAGAAGAATTATTGGAAAAAATTCCGAAGGAAGGTATGAGTCGAATGGAATTATTCGATGGCTACCCTAAAGGCAAGGAAAATGCTCATGTTCAAAGATCATTGAAGAGTGCTCTTTCTAATCTGGAAAGACAACTCGTCATCGGAAAGAAATACATCGAATTGGCAAATCGTAAACGCTCTCTCGCTGTATTCCATAGAATTCAAGATAGAGTAAAACCGATGAAATTCGATGAGGCAGTGAAAACACTAATCCAGAGAATTGGGCCTGTCAGATTGCATACTCTTAGGTTCTTTGTTTCCCGCCCGGTAGAAGAACTGGCCGAAACTCTCAGAGATTTGGAAAATGCAGGAAAAATTGCAAGAGTAGTGGCCCTGCAGCCTGATCCAACCGATTATTATTCCAGTCATGAAGACGCAGAGACGCTAATCTCCCCAATGGCTGAAGATCGAAAGATGAGAATCCTATCGCAATCGGATCCATTCTGTTCTAGGTTTATCCAAGAAGTTCGATTGATGCTGAAGCAGGGATGGTATCATCCAGTATTCAAGGGAGTTGATCCGGTTGGTCGAATTCTAATGTTCGTGGTAAATGATTACCTAGAAATCAAAGATATCAACATCCCACATTCATATCTCGATGAGTTCAAAGGCACCTTCGATGAATTACTAGAAAATTACCGTGACAGGTTAATCGATGTCTCGGTCATTCATGCATTCAACGGAGTCCCAGTGCATGATTGTGATGAAAATGTACAACAAATCCTTTCCGACCTTGGATTTGAGTCGATGGGAGATGGAGAGAGGTACATCAGGGGTGGTGTAGTTGACCCAATGCCTCGAAAAAAGATTAACAGAATTCTCTTCCATCATCATTCATTACACCAAAAGACACGGCATGAAAATGAAACAATTGCGCTCGACCATCTTGATGAATTGCGAGATGATTTCGCACTCCGAGGTCGTTGTGAGATGTTCCGTGTCGATCTTAAATCGATGGCGGCAGCTCACCAATTACATCAGGGTACGAATCTAAGAGGTCACTTGGTATGGGCAAAAATGCCGCACTTCCAAAGATTGTTGACTATCAGAAATGTTCAGGCTCCAGAAGAAGATGAGGACATCCTACAATTCTTCCGAGAACATCACGATCCTACGATTTACATGGAGCGTCATGCTATGCGTCGTGGAGAATTCCGCAAACTAATCTCTCCTTTGGTTAGAAGTGGACACCTTGTGCAAGATTATCGAGGAGGTTTCAAGACTGTTGAGCCAATTACTTCTTCTGATTTGTGGGAAGTTAAACGAGATTTCTTGCGAGACTTAGTGAAAGACTATCCCGTCATCACTCTAAAACAGGTGGAGAGG
>DAMG01000038.1 GCA_002497025.1 Euryarchaeota archaeon UBA126 | reverse complement strand
TTCATTTCATCTCCATCGAAATCAGCATTGTAAGGTGTACAATCTGCTAGATTGAAGCGGAAGGTCTTCCCAGGCATGACGCGAACTTCGTGAACTAACATAGACATCCTGTGAAGTGAGGGCTGTCGATTGAAGATTGCAACATCACCATCGATAAGGTGCCTTTCGACGACAACACCAGGGCGAGGGTTTCCATCCCTGTCGTAATTTGACAGGCGGTCTTCCACTTCAGTTCGGTAAACTTCACCATATTCATCTTCCACAGAGGGGCTGCCACAGTGTGGGCAGTTTACTTCAAGATGCTCGGGCAAATATTCGTCAGGGTGGTTCTTTTCCCAAACCCATCGATTGTGAATGACAGATCGCGGGTCGTCTTCGGCCAGTGGTCGACCGTTTTCATCCTCACCACGAAGATTAGAAATTGTGGTATCAAGGTCTACTGACCAAACATCCTCAAGGTCTCCAAATTCATTCCTTCGCATTTGCTTCATCAGTTCAAGACCTGGAAGGAAGTTAGGGGCAGGGAGCACTGTGTTCAGGTCGGGACGATATCCAGCATAGGGCTCTTCGTCACTTCCGCAATGACAATCTGGATTCAAACAACGGAATCCGGCCCAGATGTATTTCGTTCTATCAGTAATTCTGACTCGGAAAGTATCTCCACGAATGATATAGTTAACACCAGGGTGAACATCCGGTCCACGTAGAATCATTCTTCGTAATTGTTCACGGTTTCTGCTTGTTGCTCGGATTGGAACAGTCAATTCTTTCGCAGTCCGAACTGGGACACCTACCTCGTTGATTCCAAGATTGGGATCTGGGCTGATTACGGTTCGGGCACAGAAGTTAACTCGCTTTCCTGAGAGGTTGCTTCGGAATCTTCCTTCCTTCCCCTTCAGACGTTGTGAAAGAGTCTTCAGAGGCCTTCCCGATCGGTGTCTTGCTGGTGGAATACCACTTGTCTGATTATCGAAATATGTCGTGACGTGATATTGCAACAACTCCCAAAGATCTTCCACAATCAATTGTGGCGCTCCTGCGTCACGATTTTCTCGGAGACGTTGATTGATTCTGAGAACGTCGACCATTTTGTGAGTAAGGTCGTCTTCTGAGCGATCGCCGCTATCTAATGTGATTGATGGTCGAACTGTAATCGGAGGCACTGGAAGAACCTTCATTATTGACCACTCTGGTCTACTGGAATTACTATCCATTCCAAGGAAAATTAGGTGTTGGTCTGGAATCTTTTCTAGCCATTCACGGATATCTCTTGCATTGAGCTTGTGCTCTCCCTTATCGGCTTTCTTTTCCTTGAAAGTAGAAGGCTTGTCAAGGAGAATCTTACCTTGCTCTGACCCACAGTGCATGCAAATTGCACGCTTGGCACTGGAACACTCTTTCTCAATTTCCTTGATGATTTTCTTGAATTCGGTTGAACCCACACCATGTTTTTGCATTACGTCGTTAACACGATCGCGGTAGTAATCTTGTTCCGACTTTTCTGGATCTAGAGGGTGAGTATCTGTTGCACTGTGCAATAGAATTTGGCTGCATTCATTGCAAGTACACTTCA
This sequence comes from Euryarchaeota archaeon UBA126, assembly GCA_002497025.1. GTDB lineage: Archaea > Thermoplasmatota > Poseidoniia > Poseidoniales > Thalassarchaeaceae > MGIIb-O1. Next base: position 10,206 of record DAMG01000038.1, on the reverse strand, counting down.
GAGCCGTCTTGATAAGAGGAGTGAATCCAATGTGTATAACTGGTAGTTCAAGAGCAATGTGACCAAAGTGACTTGGGCACTCGTCATGCTTGTTCCCACATGTTTCACATCTAATACCTGGGTCAATAACTCCCATTTTAGGGTCCATGAGACCCTGCTTGAATGCGTGCCCATCATCCTTGTATGTATCAGCCGTCTTGACTTCCACAGCAGACATTTTTCGGATCTCGTTTGGATCCATTAGGCTGAACTTTATCGAATTTATCCTCTTTGGGATTTTTGCTACTCCGCGGGCACTCATCTTCGGTCCTCCAATTCAAGGCGCATAGCCACTCCAAGACTCTTCATTTCGTCTAGAAGTAACTTGAAAGCATAGGACGTTTGTACAGAATGAACGTCTGCTCGATCTCCACAGACCGGGCAGACTGGCGTCCTCCTCTTCCAATCGTAATATGCAATATGTCCACAGCCACTATTGTTACAAACCATAAGTGGCCAACCATCTGATTCATCGAGTAACCTATCCTTGATTACCATCGACGCACCGTGTGCAATCAAACAGTCTCTTTCCATTTCTCCAAATCTTAGACCTCCTTGTCGGGCACGACCTTCCGTTGGCTGGCGAGTCAGGATCTGTACACGGCCACGACTGCGAGCATGCAACTTGCTGCTAACAAGGTGGTGTAGCCTCTGATAGAAAATAACTCCAGTGAATATCTCGGCTTCGAATGCTTCTCCTGTTTCTCCACTCATCATAGGCTCACGGCCTGTATGAGCAAATCCATTTCGAAGTAGTCCTGAGCGAAGAGAATCTTCCTTCTCCCCGCCAAATGCAGTACCGTCGATTTGACGGCCCTCCATCGAACCGACCTTTCCTCCAATCATTTCCAAAACGTGAGCTACGGTCATTCTGGATGGGATCGCGTGCGGATTGATAATCAAGTCGGGCACGATTCCATCAACGGTGAAAGGCATATCCTTTTCATCAACAAGTCGACCAATTATACCCTTCTGACCGTGTCTACTTGCAAACTTATCACCAAGTTCAGGTATCTTTTCGGTTCTAAGTGAAATTCGACAAAGTAAACCCGAATCTAAAGACTCTGTAACGTACACGTTGTCTACCCATCCTGATTCGCCATTGCGAACCATCATTGACGACTCTCGGCGCTCCTGGGCTTGCAAGAAATGTCCATGAGATTCTTCGAGGAATCTTGGAGGACTTGTCTTACCTACTAATACTCCAGTCTCTGCCCCGATACTTGACAAGTGAGTTTCTGGAGTAGGCAACCCGTCCCTTTCGAGGTGAGTGTAACTCTCCCATGATTTCAGACCTTTGACTTCATCAAGACCAGTTCCTGGAATCTCAATTTGTTCTTTCTGACCGCCAGGGAACTGTTTATTCTCAGCATTATAAGTGCGTATGAAAGATGAACGGCCAAGTGAACGCTCGACTGCGGCTCTGTTCATTACAACGGCGTCTTGCATATTGTATCCGTGATGACTCAATATAGCCACTACGAAATTTTGCCCGCCCGGCCTCTGTGCGAAATTGGTAGTCTTCATTGAACGAGTACCGACAATTGATTGTTGAGGGTAATGCATTACGTGCATACGAGTGTCGGGCCTTAGTCTATAATTCGCACTTGGAAGACCAAGACTTTGCTTGACCATTGCAGTACCGCCAGTAACTCTCGGTGTGGAATTGTGCTCTGGGTAAGGCACGAGTGATGCACACACCCCTAGGATTAGTTGTGGATCTATCTCAACATGAGTATATGCGAGAACAGTATTCTGCCTCTTTTGTTTCCTTACAATAGACTCGAGCTCTTCTTGATAGTAGTTGAGAGGTACACTGAAATTTTCTATCTCAGAATCGCCATTGGGCATCTTTACTTCTACTCGCAACTTTGCCTTCTTTATCTGAGATTTACCTAGGTTCGCCCATTCTACAGAAGCCGGATTTATTGGACGACCATGCTTGGGAGAAACAGATGGTAAATCAAATGGACGAGGCGCGATAAGTAGGTCTTCCTCTTCTTCTGCGTCAACCCATTCAACAACACCATTTGACACCAAATCAGAAAAAGTCCATTCTCCGGATTTAATCAAGTCAATGTGGTCTTTTGATAGTACTAAATCCCCATCCTCTATGACCAATAATGGCCTTAGTATTCGACCTCTGTCTGTATTGATGAAAATATCCCTATTGGCGCCATCATAGCGTATGCTTACCTCGGGGCGAATTCGACCTTGGCGCCTTCGCGCCTTGAATTGATTGACTAACCTTGTTGCATTTTTGTGCAATCCAAAAATATCACCGTTGACGTGAACACGGAATCCTTCTGCCCATCCTGATGGAGAAGAATCTACGCCTGCTTCACTCAGAAGTTGCTTTACTTCATTTTCATGAACTTCTTCAGAGACATCTATCATTTGAGACGCGTTCTTTACTAAGCCACAGTTTTGGCCTTCAGGAGTTTCGTTAGGACAAAGTCGACCCCATTGAGTGGGGTGTAAATCTCGAGCTTCGAAGTGTGGTTGACTGCGAACTAAAGGACTTGTGACTCTACGCATGTGAGACAAAGCAGCAAGATAGGTTGTTCTGTCGAGAAGTTGGCTAACACCGCTGCGTCCGCCAACCCAATTTCCAGTCGCTAAAGCGTGCATGATTTTCTGAGTTAGAACGTCTGGTCGCAAGCAGGCATTAATGCGTAACTCGCGCTTTCTATTGTGGTGACGCTCCAGTTGGTACTTTAGGTCACGTGCAAGTTGTTGCATACTTACTCGGAATAAATCCTCAACTAGGTCGCCAGCCAGTCTAACTCTCTTATTGGCATAATGGTCCTTGTCGTTAGGGTCTTGATCTGTAATCGCCATCTCAAGTACTTGGCGAACGATTCTACCAAGGAATATGGCTTTCTTTTCTCGATGTTCGGGAGCAGAACCAAGGTGCGGCAAGAGTTCCTTGTCTAATAAATTCTGAATCCTGGCCTCTCTGTATTCCTTTTGTTGACCTGCAGCGAATTTCTTCTCCAGCCACTGTAGTGCTTCTTCCGAATTCTCGACGTTGTACTCTTCGTTGTCTTTGGTCTCGTTTAGATTGGCAACGGTATATTTCATTGCTTCAGCAGGACCTGCAATTGCAGTAAAAATCTCCTTATCGTTCTCCATACCCAGTGAGCGCATTAACAATACAACAGGGATTGGAGTTGTTCCAGCACTTGGAATCTTGACCATCAGCATCCCGTCACGGCGCTTTTCAATATTCAACGGCTTTCTAACTCCGTCCTTTTGGGAGAAAATCTTCGCAACCTCAGTCTCATGAGCATATTTCTTGTTCTTTTCCACAGTCACGCGGTTTGGCGCTAAGTCTTCCATTGAGATTAACACTCGCTCTGTTCCGTTAATGATGAAGTAGCCGCCCGGATCAAGGGGGTCTTCTCCTGCCCTGCGAAGTAACTCAGTTAGTCTGTCAGCATCTTCTGGCGAAGTTTGAGGTGATAATTTCCTATCGTCATCGGCACACAGGTGAGATATGTGGTTAGCGTGTACATTACATTGAGCCGAACGAACCATGATTGGGAGATTTCCTATGTGGACCCTTTCTTCCACATCTGGTGTTGGTTTATCGTCATGGATGATCTGGAAATCTAAGTGTACTGGTGAAAAATATGTTAGTTTTCGAAGCCTGCACTCTAATGGGGTTGCTGGATGCTCTGCTCCATTTGCCTCCTTGATTGTGGGACGGCCTAGATGAATATTCTTCAGGCGGATAACTATCTCCTTGTCTAGAACGTCGAGTTTGATAATTCCGCCATCATCGTCTTCAATTATCTCATCTGTTCCAATTTTTATATTACGAACGATTTTTTCCATTCGACTTACTTTGCCATCTGTGGATGGGATACAGTCATTGTAGGACGCTAATTGATGATTAACTAGGCTTCTTTGTTGAAAATAACTCTCTACGATTTCCTTCATACTATCAACCCCTCAGGCACTCTCCACAATTAGTCTGAACGCTGTACTTGAACCAGCAACTCGACTATATCGAACTACTCGGACCACTCTATTTGTAAGCCATCCTGCTGGCAGGTCCTCGTTCTCAGACTCGACCTTTTCTTTGATGGCTTGAACTGCAGGATCGGTGATTAGAATCTTAGGCAATAGCTCCTTTGCAAGTCTAATGCCTCCTTGATTGTCAGAAACCTCTAGACCCCAATGAGACAAAACGGCTGATTCGTCTTCTACAGAGACCAACTCATGATGAGGTACTAAAATGTGATTTAATACATTAAAGCGATCATCACCTTGTGGTATGTCCATCATTTCCAAAGCTTTTCTTGAAATTGTTATTCTACCGGAGCGACTGCGTCGACGAGAGGTGTTGTGCTCTCTGATAATGGTCATGATATTCTCGAGAGTAGCATCACTCATCGCGACTCCAGTTTTTTCAGAGACTTCCTCAACCGACATTCTCTTGATTGCATCCATGTTTGCGTCGTCAGCGAGTTTGTGCGCATGTTCTGCATCTATACCCAACTCGATTAGACGCTTTTTTGTCGAACTCTTTACTGCCATTTGCGCCGCCCCAAAACCCAGAAAACCGTGGACCTGAGGCTTGGTCAGGCGGGCCTGGAGGGATTTGAACCCCCGGCCACCGGGTTAAAAGCCCGGCGCTCTACCTGACTAAGCTACAGGCCCATGGCTAGTGCTGGGCTACCGGGCGACCGAAGGGGTGTTTAAGAAACTGACGGTCTATGCGTAGCATAGGCAGGGCTGGGTCGTTTGCCCTCTAGGGGGCCGAGAGAGCGAAGTTAAGTATGGACTCCCATGAATAAAGGTTTTCGAAATTTAGGTGAAATAATGAGCTCTAATGAAATATTGAGAGAGGTAGAGTATTCCTCTTTGGCTAAATCTAGAGTGCATAATTTCAAGATTAAGGGAAGTGACTCAATCAAGTTGATCGTTCCCCCCACTGTCTACCCGCCCAGACGTGATACTGAACTCTTGCTCCAGGGTCTGAATAGTATTAAGTTGCAAGCTGGAAATCTGGTAGAAATAGGATGTGGTTCTGGAGCCATTTCAATTGCAATGGCCCTAAGTGGCTGGAATGTAACAGCCTTCGATGTAAATCCTCTAGCAGTTGTGGCAACAATAGGAAATTCAGAAGTTGCGGGAGTGGAGGATTATGTTACTGTAAAAGAGGGAGGAGTAGGGGAGGAAAATTGGAAGTTACCTAAGGATGTAGATTTAGTAGTATGGAATCTTCCTTATCTAGTTCCAAATTTAGAAAACATGCTTGGCCCAATGGAAGAGGCCGCTATGACTGATGAGGCAAATTTGGGTTGGTCGGAAAAATTACTTCATGTTGCAAATGATGAGAGTGAAAAAGATACCCTGTTTGTACTCCTAATGAATTCAGATTCAAACCCAAAAAACTCCTCATTAAGTTGGATAAAAAACGGTTGGTCGCGACGGACTCTGGCTATCGAAAGGGTAGGAGATGACACCTTAGAAGTCGTAGCTTTCTGGCGACCTGGTTTTGGTTCCGAATCGGAGTACATAGAGGTGACAAACTCCACTATGGATGAGGCAAGAAAATTACCTAAATTTGGCTGGCAAAGAATCCGCTCTGGAGAACAGATTAATGGAAGAGGGAGAAGGGGCGCTAATTGGCATTCAAAACAAGGTGATATGATCGCCTCGTGGAGTGTTGGATTAGATGAAATCAATCGATGGACTCCCGGCCTATTACAAGTCTCGATTGGAGCATCTATTAGCGAAGCATTGGGCATACAATTGAAATGGCCAAATGATTTGATTTTTCAACAACAAAAATGCGGTGGAATTCTTCTTGAATCTAGTACCTCAGAAGAAAGGATTAGAATTGGTGTCGGATTGAACAAGGGTGCACGGGAGATAGAGGGAGTTTCTTACGCCGGTTGGGAGGATTATTACGGTGATATCAACGCGGACGATATGTTCCAAATTATCGATGCTTCAATATCTTCAATATTGGATTCTTCGCCACCAATAGAAAATTCTAGCGAAATACTGTGGCAACAAAAATCTTGGATTAAATTGAGCGAAATCCTATCAAGAGGGGTGATAACCCAATACGATGAACAAACAGTAAATGTTGTCGGCCTTTCACACACAGGTGAGTTGAATGCCATTTCTGTAACCTCAAAACATGAGATTCAAGATGTGGGTGATTTTTTCATTGCTTTCTAACTGGTTTTGAAAGGCCCATTCGGTCTCTAACCAACCTAATCTTTCCAGAAGTGGTAAGACTTTCAATTTCAGTGTTTAATCCGAATCTTTCCCTAGCCAAATCTATGTCTTTTAGATTTACCCTAATGATAACTAATGTATGAGAATCAACATCTAAGCAATCGAACATTCTGAAATTAATTTCAGTCAATATTTGTTGGATCATTGCTGTTGCAGAATTACGAGATAATTGGCCATTGTTTATGCGTAAACCCAACCAACGAAATTTGCCGCGGGAGGCTTTGCTCTGCCGGGCCATGTAACTGTGACTAGGTCGCGATGCTTAACGAGTTCGCGTATCAAAATACTTCGAATAATTCATCCAATGGCATCAAGAAAGGCCACTAACAACAGCAACTAATCGTAACCTACCTACCATTTCATCACTTGCACGTGCACCCAAAATTACCTGACAATCGGGATGTAAAGAACTGACTAATGATTCGCTCAATTGGTTCAGGTGAGACAAGGTCATATCCGGACCGCCTTCAACTTGTATCAAACAACCCTTTGCGCCTGAAACATCTACTTCGGTTAACGGAGAACGTTTAGCCAACTCTACAACCTGCAAAGGATCTACTACACTTCCCGTTCCGACAATTAGAGTAGCACCGCCTTGATGTTCCACAACGGTTCTAAGATCCATTAAGTCGAGATTGAGTTTTCCTACCTTCGCCAAAGTCGTCACAAGGCCTTCGACCAAATCCTGAATCCAACCAGAACCTGATTGCCAATCCTCATCCCTAGCTCTAGCATACCAAGCAAGTCTCTCCATACTAACCCGTATACAGACATGTGATTGTTCTTCCAAAGCTGGTAATGTGGCATTAGCTATAGCGCTTCTAAGGGGTTGCTCAGCGAATGGTAGACCCGCGACCGACATTACAATACAATTCCTAGCACGAGCAATTCGCGCTAGTTCATTTGCCGCCCCTGATCCAGTACCTCCACCTAACCCCGTCATTATGAAAACTAATTCTGCTGTTTCCAATAAAGGCTCGATTGCTCCAAGACCCTCGCTTAGCCGATGTGCTGCAAGATTCGGGAGAGCAGCAGCACCACTTCCGTCCCCAACTGCATCAAGGTGCAGACAATGTGCTTGACCAGAGCCCCTAAACGAGGTTTCGTCAGCATCTATCAACAGAAGGTCGGAGAGGTCTAGGCACTGTTGGTGCGCTGCAACAGCCCATGAACATCCAAGGCCACCGACTCCGGCGATGAGTATCGCACCCTCGTGCATATCTACTATTGGAGAACAGACGCGCCTTCAAACTGCGGGTCAATCGTAGGTAAGATAACGACGATATCGTCTTCTTTCGTCTCTCGCCCAAGCATTATCTGGTTCTATCTCAAGAACCATATCATAGTATTCAACAGCCTTTTCAAACTCTGATAGATACCTCCCACACATATGCCCTAAATTATTCAAGACGGGCACGCAATTCGGATGTTCTTTCAACATCCGTAAAAGTATCTCCTCCGCTGCAGAAATATCCAATACTTCCATCTTTTCCTCGGCCTCATCTAGAGAGGAGATTTGCTCGTCGCTCAGACGGTAGATATTCTTCCAAACAGGACCCGCCATAAATCGGACGAGGCGGTGATTTGGTTTGAGTTTTCTCCGTCAGAGATTGCTGCGAAATATTTCCAAAAAAAATAAGCGACCCCGTAGGGGTCAAACTGAAACCTTGATAGCCCTCAATCTGCTGGAATGAGATAGGTGTCAGAGGTCCAATGATGAGTGCGCATCTACCGACCTTTCATCGGCTTGTAGTTCTGGGCTGTTTAGCCATATTATTGGCCGGTTCAACACAAGGATATTCAAACGGAATTGGTGGTGATGAAAATGGTGACGGGGATGTGGCTCTTGCAGGTTGTACCTGCCACAATGAATTACCTGACAACTCCGTGACTTTGATATTAGATGGACTACCATATCATTATTCGGCAGATACGACTTACCCGCTTACCATTCAACTAATTGGAGGTCCCGATATCGATTCAACTTCTAACACTGGTGGTTTTGCTATGAGAGTAACCTCGGGCTCACTAGCGGGTGCAGAAGGATTTGAGACTCTAGTACAGAATTGGGAGGATGATGTGACTAGCTTAACTCATTCAGGTGCAGGTGCTGAAATTCCAGACAGGACTTGGATGATTACTTGGACGGCCCCTGAAAACGGAACGGGGGCTGTAACCATTTGGTTAGCAGGAAACTCAGTTAATGGAGATGGTATTCCAAGTGAACTTGATCGATGGAATCGTCTTTCAATATCGTTGGAGGAAGGGGAAGACTCAGGTGATACAAGAACCGTTTTCAGCGGAAATGGTGAGATTGAACCTCCTGCCCCAGTAGAATCTCATGTAGATCTTCACCACATGGGTGCTAAGCTTAGAGCTCATTGGTTAGGATTACTCGGATTTGCTGCAGTTATCTTGGTTATTGTGTTCTGTGGATTTTTCTTAAGGTATGGATTCTCTAGACATTACGTCGGAAGAAGCAATTTGCTAAAATTACGAATCAAACACCTACGTCGAGGTGATCAACTATGAGAGACGATGTTGTGATGAAACTTCTGCGTGAAGTCAAGGCGGGGAAAGTCAGTGTAGAGGACGCCCGCGATGCACTATCTGAAGTTGAGTTGAGTGAGGATGCTTACCAGAAAGCTGTAGACCATGGAGTATTCAATGACCCAGAACCAGGGACCATTATTCGTGCCAGTATTTCACCATCTAGTGATTCTTGGCTTGTCATCATATTTGCTATGTGGGGGATTCTATGGACTCTATATTGGGCTGGTACGCTTTCTTATGGATTGTACAACCATTGGGATCAGCAGCGACTATCCTTCCATCTTGCGATGACTCTACTCACAGTAATTTTGATGGGAATAGTTTACCTGAGATTTGTAATGCCTGATGTAATTATTGTCAAGCATAGAAGAAACAAATACATTACTTCAAACGACCCGGACGGGTGGAAGCAATACGAGGTGTGAATAATGGCGCGGAGATTTCGACTAAGACCCCTTCCCAGTGACGATGAAAACTGGCGCGAAGATTCGAACCCTGCCATTGATCGAAGGGAGTTTATGCGCCACTCATTCAATACTGCAGCCGGAGTCATTACTGTGGCTAGCCTTGGTAGTATTGGGTTTGCTTCACTACTAATGGGTACTGCCGATTCGTCCGGAGGAGATTCCGCCGTTAGATTCTGGGTACCTACCGGTGCGGAAGATTCCGCTTGGTATGGTGACCGTCATCTTGAACCTATGAATTACTCTGCTTTTGTTGATGCGGCTGCAAACAGTGGCACCGGTATGTCCGGGGCGCAAGGCGTATGGTCTGGAATGCCCGTTAACGTGGTTTATGTCCCACACGAAGAAAACGTCTCAAAAGCAGCAACCACAAATGTACCCCGGTTCCAATTTATGGACGGCTACAATGAGAGCGGAAAATATATTGGAAGTGGTTACGAACTAGAAGAGAATCCAGATTATGCCTCATTATCAATTCATGATAATCTGATTTTGATTTTCTCCCGTTGCACTCATCTTTGTTGTATCCCAGGATGGCAACTTGTGAAAAATGATTTCACAAATGACCAATGGACTCCAAACGCTGTTGACGCTGGTGGAAACAAGTTATTCTGTATCTGTCACTCTAGTAGATTTGACCCCACTGCTATAGAGAAAAACCGTAGTAGAAATAGGTCATCAGGTGCGGAATTTGACTTCGTTGGAATTCGTAGAACGGGAGGTCCCGCGCCCTATGGTTTGCCACTAATTCCTTGGGTAAAGTCAGGAGATATTATCGAAGCTCTACCAGACTTTATCGATTGGTACACATATTGCGATTGAAGGTGAGAAAATGTTACAATTCTGGTTTCTATGGATATTCATTGCACTTATTGTTGTGATAGTTGCA
>DAMG01000034.1 GCA_002497025.1 Euryarchaeota archaeon UBA126 | reverse complement strand
GCCAACATTGCATCGGCAAATCGTGCAGGTGTAGCGTATGCTCCACGCGGGGAACGACCATCAATTTCGGCATCGTATCGAGCCAGCATGTGGTCAAGTACAGCACCCGGATTAGAGAGAAGTCCAGCAGGCAGAGTCGGCCAATCGTTAGGCATTGTTGCGGCAATTGGGATATTATGCCGAATTGCCTCTTCCCAAGCATCTAGCCAACAGTCAAGCTGTTCAATTCTGTTCTCACACGACCTATCCAGTCGCGCATACCATCCCGAAGCGTCGCTAACCATGGCACCGACGCGCCTCCCCACATGGGTCTCTACTTTGAATGGAACGGTTGCTCTCAACCTCACTCGAGGCAGTTTTTCAGGGGTTCAAACCAAAAAAATCCTGCTCAATTTCAATAATTTGGCGGTGTTGAAGCAAATGAGCGATGGCTTCATCCACTTCATCGACGGAAATCCCCATTGGCTGTAATCCGTCAATAATATCATCGAAATGCAAAGGGCTAGAATCTTCCAATGAAGCAACCTCAATTGTTCCGAGGATATGTTCCGCAACTATCGCTAATAATGGATCATCCTCAACACCCATAATTCCTCCGGAAACTACTGGTTCATCATTCTCTACTGGATCTTCATCAGATTCTTTTGAGGTGGTCGCTTTGTCGAAGACATCGAAGAGATTTTTCTGATGGGGGTCACTGAACAAATCTGGTCCAGCAACTTGTCGTTGCCTATTCAATTTCTTTACCAAAGTCTCGATTCGATGAAGTCGCTGCTCGAGCCTCAACCGCTCCCGTCCTAGATGTGCCTGGACCAATTCCAATTCTTCGTCCGCGCGTTCCTCGAGCCAGCCCGACAAATCCCAAGTTGGATCAATTCTCAGCATTGTGTCCCAAAGACGAACTAAGGAATCTGGTAATGCGTTCACATCAATGCGAGGTGATTCACTACCCTCCTCTCCGCTACGGTCCATGTCTCCTATGTTCGTGGTGACCGTCTATCAAATATCGCCTTGAGAGGCCTCCAGAATTCGATTATTTGGTCGAAGGAATAGATGGGTTGTATTGATGAATGATGAGCAAGTGCCCCAGTTTGATGACAGGCTACCGTCTAACCGTGCTGGCAGGCGATGGAACCGGCCCAGAAGTCATTGCTGAGGCACTCAGAGTAATCGAGGTTTTCCAACAAAATAGTCCAATCTCCTTCGAAATCACAGAAATTCCATGTGGGGGTCAATATTATCTTGAAACTGGTGAGGAGTGGCCTGAAGGTTCATTCGAACATTGTAGAGACAATTCCGACGCGATTTTGCTAGGAGCAATAGGTTGGCCAGACGCTAGACTCCCAAATGGTGACATGGCGGGCGGCCAAGTCATACTTGGACTTAGGAGCGGACTCAAACTATACGCTAATGTCCGTCCAATCAAACTCTATCCTGGCGTACAACACAAGGTACACGGAGTACACCAACAGGTCTGGCAACCAGACATGGTTGACATGGTAATGATTCGAGAGAATACCGAAGGGCTCTATCACTCTCTTCTTCGTAGAATGGAACAGAAGGCTAAGGGAGAGAAGGACGAGCCAATTGTAATCGAAGAGTTCCCTGGGCTTGAGGGAGAAGTAGAATGGGATCCAAGACCGATATCTCGCAAAGGAAGTGAGCGAGTCATCAACTTCGCATTTGATTTAGCGCGACATCGCCAAAGAAAAATGGGAGTGTCCCAATCAGTAACTTGCGTTGACAAGTCTAACGTAACACGTGGATGTAGATTATTCAGAGGAATTTTCAAAGAGATTTCAGAACAAAATCCCGACATTGAAACCGATGCAGCATACATCGATGCTTTCACAATGTGGCTAATGAGGGATCCAGAGGATTTGGATGTCGTAGTCCTTCCAAATATGTTTGGCGATATCGCTACCGACCTAGCAAGTGTCTTGCAGGGAGGACTTGGTATGGCCGCTAGTGCGAACCTAGGCCCTAAGCACATGATGTTCGAGCCAGTACATGGCTCAGCCCCAAAGTACACTGGAAAGAATGTGGTTAATCCAATTGCAACCCTACAATCAGTTCAGATGATGTTCGAGGCATTGGCCTACAGAAAGAAGGATGATGATTTGGACATGTGCGCCGATATCCTCCAACAAGCGATCCAGCAACATTTCGAAGAAGGCGGATTGGTCACCTACGATTTGGGTGGCGATGCTAGTACTTCTCAGGTGGGGCAAGCGATTGCCGACCGGTGTGAAGAAATGCTCCGAGAGCGATTTGCAACCGCCTGATTGAGTACAAGAATCAGATTTGCTCTGATGCCTGAGCCATTATTGCAAGCGCATCTCGCAGTGCTTGGTCATTATCCCAACTCGAGACTTGAGTTTTTTCACTTAGAGCTATACAGAGTTCTGTCATGGCCCGAGTAACCTCATCGACAATGGTAACGTGTGCCATCCTAGCAGTTCGTGAAAGCGGATTTAGGTCGATGACCAAAACTTGCTTTCCGAGGCCAACTAAGGCTTCACATCTATCTCCATCTTCCAGAGGAACAAGAACAGCATCTGCTGCCTCAATCCCCCGAGAACTACAGATGGCTCTAGGTCCTTCAAGACCCTCGATTCGACCATCTGCATCCGCTCCAAGAATCTCTGTGGAATTTACAGAATCGGACCACTGCGAACTACCCCAACCAGAGGGCGAAACTTCGTTGGCGACCTTTTGGCGTATTTCTTCAAGTGCCGAGATTAGCTTTTGCATTCTTTCTGGAGTTCGATAGTAGATATTTACTTCAACAGGGCAACCAATTATCGCAGCCGCGCGAATTGCCTGCTCTCCAGCGAGCACGGTTGTATTTCCATTTAGAGAAATGACTGCTCTCTCAGCATTGAGAAGTCGGGCGGCCACTTCACGAATAGCCTGAAAGGCAGACTCACTAGTTTTCTCTCCAAGTAGATAATCGAAAGCCTCACCTCTTCCATGAGCAATCATGGCAGATTGAGCAAGTAAGCCTTCAGCGGCAGCCTCAGTCAGTTTAGCCCGAGCAAGCAATGAAGCCTTCCTTGGATGGGAGTCTGGTATTTCACCCATTCAATCACTTCCAACGATCTTCATCGACAGGTCAAGTGGTGACACACCACGGTTTAGAGCACTGGTTGAGACTAGGTCTACTCCTGAATCAATCCATTGTTCCAGATCTTCGTGAACAACTCCACCAGAGCCTTCGAGAACACACCATGCACGAAGGTTTTCTTGCATCAGAATCTGATGAACTTCAGCACAACCCTTTGGACCCATATTGTCTAGCAATAGGACGATTTTCTCACAACCACTACGTTCCACCTGTAGTGAATCCCATGCTTTGATTGCAGCGATTGCTTGCCTTGAATCTCTAACTTCAATCACTGTGAACTCTGCATCAGATTCCATGTCTATCAACGATACAGCAACGGCTACTGCAACATCTTCCTCATCGATTCCGGGAGCCAAGGCAGCCAAGTCGTTTTCTTTGATCATCAGTGCATCAGCACGAGATAATCTGTGAGTTAATCCACCGCCAACATGTACGGCCCATTTGTCAAGAAGTCCCCAATCGGTCTTTCTTGTACAGGCAACCCCCATGCTTCCTGCTTGAGAAACCCAAGAAGCAGTATTTGTTGCAATACCGGACATCCTACCTAGTATGTTGAGCATGGTTCGTTCGCATCGTAGAACTTGAACAGCGGGTCCAGAAATATCTAGAACTTGATCACCGGATTCTACTTCATCGCCTTCGATGATATCCCATGTCACAGTACAATCCGGAAAATGCTCTACTACGAGCCTATCGACCACACTTATTCCGGCAATAATGCCATTGCCTTTGGCCCTGATTCTTCCAACCACGATGTCCTCAGAGCTGTCTCCTCCGCCATGTTCGTCAGCGACCATGGCGCTAATCCATCTATCCATCGAATCGTGGAATAACGCCGTAGGCTCGGCTTTTGCAAGAAGCCAAGAGCGGTCGTGAGGGAGGCTGTTCACAGTAGGATGGGATAGTTGCTCCGCCTTCAATTGTTGGAATCGTACCCTGCCTCAGCAGAAGCTAGTGCTGCCAACAAAGAATCCACTTGTTCTCGAACTTCTCTCAAGTCATTACCTTTGACAATGATGCGAATTCCCGCTTGTTCTCCATCACATTCCGTGACTAGTTCGATATCAGCCGAATCGTGACCCTCAATTGCAGAAAGTAAGGTTTCTGCTTTGGCTAAATCACCTATCCAGACCATCTCCGTCTCGACTTCGACCATAGTAACCGCAGCCCGCATTCATCTATCGCTACTGCGGTCCACGCAATTCAAACTCCAGAGAATAATTGCATTCGATTATACCAATCGAAGGCTTCGGGATGAGCCTCTAGAATATCGAAGCCTTCCAAGCCTTGCATTGAGCGAAGAATGCCATAATTTGCGAAATCAGCGCCATTAGGATTTTCTCCTCCAAAGAAATCTCCTTTGAATCCACTACTCATGGTATCT
>DAMG01000094.1 GCA_002497025.1 Euryarchaeota archaeon UBA126 | reverse complement strand
AACGGCTCTTTCCCACTCATCGCTCTGAATGCTAAATGATCGGCACGTTCATTCCAACGATGCCCACGATGTGCCCTGACGTGTTCACCAGATAATTCCCGCAAAATGGAGACCTCATCCCATAGTGCGCGCACGTGTGAAGCCAAGTCACGATTTTTCTTTGCCCTCCATTGCCCATTTGCAATATTGAGGGCATACTGTGAATCGGCGCGAATGACTACCGAACTTCTGCCGCCTTGTTGTAATAACCAGACTAAGGCCCCCGCAATAGCGCTCAATTCTGCAGTATTGTTTGAACCGATTTCTGCACCAATGAAAGCATCCGACCCCTCGTCTGTAATCACTTGACCAGAACCTTCGGTTACGATTTCACCCCGGCCTCTTCCGAGACCGGTATCGCCTTCTACGACACAGAATCCCCAGCCGGCGGGTGTATCAGCAGTAACATTACGATTCTCTTCACAAGAGCCATCCACGTAGATGTGGAGGGCTGCAACCACGATATTCACTCACCAATCAGTTCGCTGTACGCCGCCGCGTCGAGAAGGCTATCAAGCTCTCCAGCATCACTGATTGTCATCTTCCAAATCCATCCATCGCCATAGGGGTCCTGATTGATTTGTTCAGGGGCATCTTCGAGACTTTCATTGGCTTCAGTGATATCTCCTGCAATCGGTGCGTAGATTTCGCTAACCGATTTTACAGATTCTACACTGCCACAAGATTCCATAGCCCCAACCGACATCCCAACTTCTGGCAATTCTACCCAAACAACATCAGTCAACGCATCTTGGGCGAAATCCGTTACTCCGATTATCGCCTGGTCTCCTTCTACTCGAATCCACTCATGCTCGGGCGTATATCTCAATTCAGCGGGCACTTCGCTCATGTTATCGAGCCGGCGAGACTGAGGCGAGGGGTCAAGGTTTCGATTCGGAATCCAGACTTATTGAATGAAAAATTTTCATTCTTCCTCTGCGTATTGCTCTTCGAGATTCTTTTTCTCAAGCTCGGCCCAACGAGAACCAAGACCTTCATCACTGGCCTCGAATCTCTCTTCTTCTAGCCTATCTCGCATTACCGATTCCGACTCTCTACTAAACCAACGATCTAGTACCCCGTCGCCGTAATCTTGGTTTGCTGAAAGTCGTAAAATCCCAAGGCCAATCAAGCACAGTAGTACGATTCCTGGTAATACCATGGCAATCTCACTAGTACTGTTACAAGCATCACCTTCACATCCAATTAACTCAATTCGTCCCTCAGCGAGTGCTAGGGCTGTAAGGAACGCTGCAGGTATTGCGATACCAATTAACACCCGTTGAAGCCGGGCCGCGGGGGAATCCATCTGACACTCTGAGCGGCCCAAAGGGGATGAATGCCTCGCTCAATCAGTAGGTTTCTCTAACCAATTTATGAATCTTGTACGGAAGCAGAGCTCGATTAACCGGAGTCACTTCCAATATACGTGAATCGTCTCGCCTTCGAATATCTTGCAGAAGCGGATGGCGGCTCTTCTTGTGAAGGGTCAGAATCGTAGGCATATCTTCCTCCAATGCTTTCCTAACAATTTCGACAAATTCTTCGCTTTCGACGGAAAACTTCCCTATTTCATCAATTATCAATATTTCACATTCTTCCATTGTCCGTTGAATAGCCGCAACACCGATTTCATCGAGTGCTTCTGGATTTATTCCGTAACCTAGAATTCTTGTCCTGGAGTCAATTTCACGATGTGCCATGACTGCAGAATCCCCCGTTACAAGATCCACACATTCGAATCCAACACGTTGACCGTCTTCCATTATGGTTTGAGTTTTCATCCCGCCAACAACGGGTTTTGCATTCGGATCTTCATTGCGGGCTCGCTTCTCCTGTTTACGCTCTTCAATGAGCATACTGACAACTTTCTCCAAAACGGCCGACTTACCAGAACGCGGAAGTCCAGTTATGCCGATTTTAGGATGAATTCCCATATTATCACCTGTGACCTTAATGCTGAACGCGACGGTACGCCCTGCGTACGTAATGCAGCCGTAATAATCAATTTGGTCAATACGCTTCATTTACTCCGCCAAACGGAAAACAATTTCCGGACTCAAGCCTGGGGCTTTCCGCTAAACTGCCACAAATCGAAAATCAGACAACGTAAGAAAAACCAATCAAGCATCTAAAGAGCTTCAATTTTGGTCATACTAACTGGTGGTGGGAACGGTAGATTCTCGATTTCGTAATTGTTGACGTTGTTATTGGCCGCCCAAGCTCTTGACCATAGATCTAGAGTATTGGAATTCAGATGTTCAGCTAACCACATCAAACCCTGCTCCAGAGTTCCATATTCTTCTGCCAGACTATCTTGTACAGCCTCTGGTAATTCAAGGAAGTTTACGGAGTTGCCAAGAACACAGTCAGGTGGAACAACTACCCAGCGAAGTCTCCTATCTTGCTGTGCATTGACAATTGCTTGACAGGCGATGCGACTAATTCCTCTTGCAACGATAGGTCCTTTCCACATTGCCTGAGAACGCTCTAACGCTTCTTTGGGTATGGATGATGTGTAACCAGGATGATTAATCGATACATTACCATTATTCTCTAGGTTGAAATGAATACCCCGAATGAATGGCGTTCCACGCGATCTCGGCTTCCAATCTCGGATATCTTCCGACCAAGTGGTTTGGTCGATTTCTCCAACACGGACACGAATTGGGTCCCCACTTGGATTCAGCCAGTTGTGGTCTTCGGATAACCGAGGCAAATCTGCTAGTTGCGAAATCGCGGTTAACACCTTACGTCTTTCGTGTTCTCTGCGAGGCATTCTAGGCACGGCCCAGTTTGAATCAGTCCAATTAGCCCATATCGAGCGCTCAAGCTCCAATTTTGGTGACTTAGGGTCAAGTCCCGCAGATGGGAGAACATCAGTCGACTCAAGCGGGCCCCAACTGGTTAGTTTTGTAGTCTCACCACCAACTGAAATTCCAATGACCAAAACACCTTGTGATACACCGGGAAAAACCCGCTGACTCTCAGGGAATGACCAAGCGGTATCCCAATCATTTCTCTCGACCATTAATCGGCGAAGTGGGATACTACTCTTCTCACGTAGTAATGAATCTGGGACAATCATTCGAACACGACCGTTTTCTTCAACAAGTTGTAGAGAGCGTTCTAGGAATAATCGATACAAGTTAACATTGCCAAGAAGTGTACTGAATCTCAGGCGACCATCCGGTTCTGTAATACTGCGCAACTCCCGAGAGAGTTCCTTGCGCAGATGACTTCCTTCAGGATGGCCTCGGAAACGGTCTTTGATTCGTAGCCATGGAGGATTGCAGATTAGTAGTCGAGGGCTCTCTTCCCACGGCCAAGATCCTCGCAGTGCATCACCCACTTGCACGCTGATTTCTAGCAGTTTTTCGGCTTGTTTTCTACCGATTCTAGACTCATCGCCGTCTCCGTCCAATTCGATTAGGTCGGACTTTGCAAGTACCAAGAGCAACCTCCTGCGAGTACAGCGAACTGCTATATCTGAAACATCCAAAAGTTGCATTTTCGATAGTAGGCGTATCGTATCCTCCTTCTTGGTTGCTGCTGGCATACCATCGATTCGTTCGGAGTGAACCTTCAGGACACGTTCGGGAAACAATCCTGCACCGACTGCAGGGTCTGCAAATGGCAGTGGTATTCCAGAGGCGGTCTTCCTGCCTGATGCAACAGATTCATCAACATCGTTTTCATCATCTTTCGAATTTGCTTCATTCATCTTCGCGGCGAAAGCATGGAATCCAGGTGGCAGAGCCGCTAATGAGATTCCAGTAGGCATCGGATTTTCGGCATCAGCACCGCGTTCGCCCAATTCATCAGCCAACATTGCATCGGCAAATCGT
>DAMG01000074.1:14932-26035 GCA_002497025.1 Euryarchaeota archaeon UBA126 | reverse complement strand
AATGGACAGGAAGGAGACCCAACACCCTCTGCATCGAGTACCATGTGGGTAATCGAAATAGATGGCGACCTGAATGTAGATGATAGGTTGCAAAAAGCTCTGCAACTCCGAGGTTTATTCGAAAAGATGTCTCAGACAGAAGATTCCGCATTAGATTACGGGATAGTTTCGGATGACTTGGTAACCAATGACATTAACGAATCAACTTTGGATAATCTCCTCTGGTTACTTATCCTCTCAATCGTTGTTGTCGTCTTGGTTCTAGCACTTGCCTTCCGATCAGTAATGATGGTGGCTGCTCCATTACTTGGGTTGTCAGCGGCCTTGGTATGGACCTATGGAATTAGAGCGCTTGCCGGTTCCGAATTTTCTATTCTTGAAGTTGCTGTAGCCCCTGTTGTATTGGGTTTAGGAATCGATTATTCCATTCACTTGCAAAGGGCCTATGAGAAGGCTAGAGAAACGGCCCTTAGTCCAGCGCAGGCTTGGGTTCGGTCGTTTTCTATCCTTAGGGTGGCCCTTACCCTATCAGTGATTACAACTGCATTCGCTTTCCTAGCTAATTTCCTATCCCCTTTACCACCTCTGAAATCTTTTGGATTAACATTGGCGCTGGGTGTAGTATCTGCTTTTGTAGCTAGTACAGTAACCGTTGGAGCACTACACGTAATGGTTGAGAAAACCACTGGAATCAGTACGCGTAGATCAATGGAATTACCCGGTTTCACTACCCTGGCTACTGAATTCCAAAGAAGACATACTGCAGTAATTCTTCTGGCTGTAGCGGGGCTAACCCTTTCATCGATTGTAGTTTCTGTCGGACAGTTGGATACCAAATTCGAATTAACCGACTTTTTAGGCGAAGAAATGGAGGTTATCGAAGTTAGGAACTCGATGTATGATTCCTATGAAGTGGAGGCTCTAAAATCGGTTGACATTCTTATAGAGCCATCTCCCGGAATGCAGGCTTTGACTGGTGAAAGAGATTTGCTCAAGGAATTAAATCGGCTTGATGATGATTTAAGATGGACAACAAACGTAGTAACGCCAGAGGGCACCTCTAGGCCTTCTTATGATGGTTTATACCCCATACTTAGAGATGCAATAGAGTTTGATGAAAACTTCGGAGAAATGTATAATTTAGGCGTTTACGATGGTGCAGTTGATGTCACTGGAGAATTTTCTGAAGGCGATATTGCTTCGGCGGTGGGCTATCTCTTGGCCAACGATACAATTGGCGACCCTATTCGCGGTCAAACTTGGGGTGAAAGAACGGAAACATATGTTGCATTAACCGAAGATGGTAATGCACTTAGGTACCTCAAGATGCGGATTGATGTTACCGCAGGAAATAGTGAGGAATCTTCTGGATTGGCGAATCAATTCAAGGAGTTTGAAAACAGTTTAGAAGAAGCCACAGGAGCTAGAGTTCATCTAAGCGGCGACCTTATTCTTGTACACAATGTCCTATCTGGGCTAGTAATCTCTCAAGTAGAGTCAACCGCTTTCAGCTTAGCAGTTTCCCTATTTGTGTTGGTGGCTTTGACCCGAAGATTTGGCCCTTCAATGGTGGTCATTCTGCCCGTTGGTTTAGCCGGAACTTGGGTTGTTGGGGCGATGGCGATTCTAGGCATCAATTGGAATGTACTGACGGTAATGATTACCGCTCTAACAATAGGATTAGGTATTGATTATTCAATACATGTATGGCGAAAATTTGAGGCAAATCGAGAATCAGGCATGGGTACTTGGGCATCTATGAGAGATATGTATGCTACAACCGGCTCTGCCCTGATTATGTCAGCCGGAACTACAATTTGTGGATTCATGGTTCTGCTCCTATCTCCAGTGCCCGTAATCAAGGATTTCGGCCTAGTAAGTTCAATTTCTGTTGCCTTTTCATTAATTCTTGCCTTATTGGTTCTCCCAGGGCTACTAGCCGCAGAAGTTCGAAGATCGAACCCAGAATGAGGGGCTATTCATTCCGCAGCTCTATCAATGGCTGAGGAAACCCTTTCCATATCCAAACCCTGTTCTCTTGCAACAAGGGCTAGAGCCATCCAAAGTGTAACCGGACCCAATGCTCTTCTTTTTCGTTGAGCGCGCCTAACCACTTCCTTGTTATCTAAACCAGACTGCGACGAGATAATTTCGATTAAAATTGGAATACTACCTTCGGCACGATCGACTAGAGGGGATGATTTAGGAGATTCTAGGGGTGTTTCTTTAGTTTCCCTCCGGACCTTAGGGTGTGAGTAACTTTCTCTTATTATTGAATCGGTGTGGTTTTCTTCTCGTAAACTAACTCTTGGTTGAGAAAAGTTAGAATTTGTACTTGGTTTTTCTTCATTGGCTGAAAGGTTGTACCTTGAGGGTGATAACATCCTTCGGGTTATTGGCCTCCAACCCAAAGAAGGGAACTCCAATTTTACCCCCTCAGTTAGGTGCAAAGTATCCCCCTTCTGTAATATCCAGCCCGCTTCTGTAAGTGCCTTTAGTACTCTCTCAGATTCTTCCGGAGAAAACCACTGCATCTCTAAAGACCATAGACGAACAACATCCGCTTTTGGGATTTCTAGGGTTTCTATTCCATCAAAAATAGTGAAGAGTATACGAGAGATATCGCTCTGCTCACTCATGTTCCTCTTCTGCCCTCGGGAAGTTATCTCGCTTGAGTCTTACTCGATTGACCTTAGTCAATGTGAGAACATGTAATCATTCGGTTGAAGAAGCACCATACTCTGGGGCCCCTTCGATATGGCACGCGACTACATCGCTCGAGACCCAAAAACGGGCCGTCCAATCAATCAGCGCCGTGCTACAAAGCAAGTGGATATTCGGTCGACTTTACCACCTCCTGGTGTGTGGGAACGCATCCCTAGAAGAGACATTGTTCCGCTTGCATCCGGTCAAGTAAAGATGGTAGAAATACCTCGTTCAGAAGGTGGAGGTCTAGCTAGGCGTATAGATGGGATTCTAGCTCTAA
Organism: Euryarchaeota archaeon UBA126; assembly: GCA_002497025.1. Taxonomy (GTDB): domain Archaea; phylum Thermoplasmatota; class Poseidoniia; order Poseidoniales; family Thalassarchaeaceae; genus MGIIb-O1. The sequence goes on along the minus strand of DAMG01000074.1, from coordinate 23,049 downwards.
ACAGAGTACTTCCTGCAATGATTACCGATGCTCATAGGGCCTTGTGTGAGGCCTTGGATGATGATGAAGGCGTTATCCGTATCGCTGGACTAATTGCTATGCCTTCATTTGCTATCAAAAAACATGACGACCTATTCATCTATCTTTCAGATAGATTACTAGAAGAAAATGAGCAGGTAAGAAAAGTTGCAAGAGATTGTCTGAGGAAGGTAGCACCGATATTCCCCTCTGGTTGTGAAGAGATACTTAGACGAGAATTAAGGCACGAGGCTAAACAACATAGAAACGATGCCTTTGCAACTTTGAAAGAAACTTCTCGAAATTGGGTTGAAACGGGCTGTCTTCACCTAGACGAATTAATTCGGGAAGATGATGTGGATTTACGTCGTAGAGGCGCGAAAATTCTACGAACAATTACTGCAAAGGGTGGCGCTACAGGTTGGGATCTAATCACTTGGTCACTACAGGATGAAGATGCACAGGTTAGACGCTCTGCTTCAGCATGCCTGCCCACCCTAGCAAACATAGAATCTAGAGTTGCTACAATATTAGTCGAATCATCAATGTTTGACGAAGATTCTGGGGTAAAGAAGAATGTGATTAAGGCATTGAAAACACTGGATATGGAAAGTCCAAGGGTCGCTCAATTAATCCAAGAGGGAGCCAGAGACAGAGACCCTGATCTTCGAAAAGCTTGTATTGGCCAATTATCAATTATCCTAACCGGAGATAAGTTACGAGAAGTTGCGGCAGAATTACTCCGACAAGAAACTCGTCCGGAACTTAGGACTAGGCTTGAGAGGCTCTCCCGAGATGTTGATTGGGAAGGTACAGAAGAGGAGAAAAATCGAGCTCTTGCACCTCTTGATAAAGTTCCGGAGGAGTTCTCGGAGATACAATCGCCAGAAATTGATGAATTGAAGCCCATTCCTGAAGAAATAGCTGCAAAAGAAGATGTTTCATCTGCAAATAATATCGTTCCACCACGTAGTGGTGAGCTAGAGTCCAGCCGTGAAGGTCATAAACAAGAGTCAGGTCGGCGGGCCGCGAGGAAACAAGATGAGCGAGACTTTTGACGAGAAGCTCGAACAATTCGAGCGACTCTGGGACGGCGTGACGCCGAAGGGGATTAACCGTACCAAGTCCCTAAAGTTCCGCCAGTACATGCGCCAACACGTACTACAGAAGTACCACAAGAGGCGTAAGGAACAATTCTCGAGTGCTGATAAGGGGCATTACAACCACAGCTTCTCGAGTAGGAATCAGTTTCTCACTAAGGAGAACTGCCGTAAGTACTGGATGGGGGAACTTCAGAAGGAGATTAGCGAATCCGAATCCTTCTGAGGCGATTAAATGAGCCCAGCCGCCAAGGCATTTTCTGACTGGAATCTTGATTCAGCAATCGCAGATGCAATATCCAGTAAAGGCTGGGAAAATCCTACTGAGATCCAACTTCAGTCAATTCCAGTTGCTCGCCAAGGTCGCGATGTAGTAGGCCAGGCGCGTACTGGAAGTGGTAAAACTGCAGCCTTTGGAATACCAATTATCGAGGCCGCAAGACCTTCGGGAGAACCTCAAGCAATTATCCTCTGCCCAACCAGAGAATTAGCAGTTCAGGTAGCAGAGGAATTGACTTGGTTAAAAGGAGACAGTGAACTATCAATACAAACTGTTTACGGTGGAACCGACATAGAAAAACAAGCAAAAGAATTGCAATCCGGATCTGATATAATTGTTGGAACTCCAGGTCGTGTTATTGATATGTCCAAGCGAGGGCATTTGAACCTCTCAGATATCTCTCATTTTTGCTTAGATGAGGCAGATAGGATGCTGGATATGGGATTCTTCCCAGATGTGCTCTGGATCTTTGAGCAAATGCCTGCAAGACAGCAGACCTTACTGTTTAGCGCAACATTCCCACAAGAGGTTCTAGATGCTGCTGAGGAATTCATGAATGAACCTGTTTATGTAATGAGCGATGACCTCGAAGTAGAGGTTCCTGAAATAGACCAGTTCGCAGTTAGAATTGGGCGTTCGAACAAATTATGGGTCCTTGGAAGACTAATCGCAAACATGAGTGACGATGATCAAATGCTAATTTTTACAAATACAAAGCGCATGGTTGAGTTACTAGAAGATAGGTTAGGGAAATTCGGAATGAAGGCTACTGGAATGCACGGAGACAAAGCCCAGAACCGGAGAGAGAAAATTCTCGATTCACTCAAAGAAGGCAACACAAAGATTGTTGTCGCAACCGACGTAGCCGCACGTGGAATTGACGTTGACGGAATCACATATGTTGTCAATTATGATTTACCAGATGATACTGAATCTTACGTCCATAGAATTGGTAGAACAGGAAGAATGGGGCGCTCTGGACAAGCGTGGTCACTTGTATCAAAACAAGACATAGGTGCTCTTGATAAGATTGCAAACACTTGGAATTTAGAGATTCCATATGTCGACGCACCTCAACTACCGGAGGGAATGGAAAGAGATCCGGTAAGAAAGAGAGAGGATTGGGATGAGGTGACAGATCCATTTGGAATGGTCAGCGTGTCTCTAGAGATTGGTAGTAGCACTGTAACTAAGCGTTCATTAGCGGATTGGATAGTAAGTGAAGCCAGAATTCCCGAAATTGCATTGGGTGAAATCCGGATGAATGATACTTCTTCAACCGTTCAAATCCATGTTGAAAAGGCATCATATGTCATTGATATTATCAAGAAAAGAGAATTTGTTGGAGTTGCATTAAAGCCATCAATAGTGGAATTATGAGGTTCTATTATGGAGCAAGAAGAGATGCCAAAACGGCGTCTAGACCTATTGGGATTCTTTTGCCCAATCCCTGTTCACGAAACTAGGAAGGCACTCAGTGAAATGCAAGAGGGAGAACTTCTCGAAGTCTACGGAGATGACCCCGAAACTCTTCATGATATGCCTACTCTCTGTGACAGAATCGGAGTGGAGTTACTCAACGTTGAAGAAGCATCTGGAGAGTATAGATTTCTGATTAGGAAATGAATATTCCAATCGGATGGGTTCTTGACGGTTGAATAGGTCGTGTAGTCAATGACGGTGCCAAATAGGCCTGTGGACCTCAAGGAATTACTTGATGTTCCTGCCGATGCCAGATTGCCAACCGAACACGGTAACTTTCGAATTCGTGTATTCCACGAAGACGCCACGGGCCTCGATCATGTTGCCTTGACACTAGGGGATATGAGCGGTCCAGACGCTGTTTTGGTTAGGGTTCACTCTGAGTGTCTAACCGGTGATGCATTTGGAAGTCTACGTTGTGACTGTGGGCCACAGCTTGATACCGCTTTGCAACGTATCCAAGAAATCGGCTGGGGTTGTTTGGTGTATCTTCGACAAGAGGGCAGAGGTATTGGCCTACATGCTAAAATTCAGGCTTACAATTTACAAGATAAAGGAGCTGATACCCTCGATGCTAATTTACTGCTAGGTCATCCCGCTGATGCTAGAGATTATCGGATTGCTGCAAAGATATTAGAAGCTGTGAAAATAGAAAGAGTCTGCCTGTTGACGAATAATCCGGATAAAGTAAGTCAATTACAAAATCTCAACATTGAGGTGGTTGAAAGAATGCCACTTGTAGCAGGGATAAACGAAGATAATCGAGATTACCTTTCTACGAAGGTCGAAAGAATGGGTCACTCAATTTCAGAGGAACATTTTGAGTCCTAAAAAGACTACAGAACATACCTTGAGATTGATTTTTGGGGCCGTGGCCGGGACTTGAACCCGGGCCGGCGGGACCACAACCCACCGTGCTAACCGCTACACTACCACAGCCGTATGTAGCCATTCGAACAACAGACCATATTTCAAGAGTTCCGCGTAGAGTGACCCAGACTCTAGAGACCAACGGATTGAAGCGTCGCTCTCTACCGTTACTAATTGATGAGTCGGGGCGTCGGTCTTAGTTTGGGTTTGACTGCCCTAGCTTTAATTGCAATTATTGCCCCTATAACTACTGGAGACACGGTCATCGAATCCCAAAGAATTGAGCTTTTGGAAGCCGGTTCTTTTGATGACCCTGGTGATTGGAGTATTTCCACTAAAGCCGCCTTTTCCGATGACCCCGCCGACCATAGTGTAGGAATGATAGCAGATGGAGAGTTGTCATTTACTCACAATCGTCCGGATAATTTCCAAACTTACACCGCTTGGGCCACCTATAGCCCCACTGATTCAAACTTTTCATTAGGAAATCCAGATGGTTCCTATACATGGTCAACAGGCCCAGATATTACCCTGACAGGTTATTCATTCAGCGGTCTCGAAAGTCGAGTCCTAGCCAATGTTTCAATGGTTCTACACATCTCAATACCGGATTCACTTCCTTCGGATGAAATACGCATCACAATAGAGGCAAACGGTCCAGAGAGATTAGCCAAAACCATTGCAAGGACGTTTGGGCCGGTTAATCGAATGACGACTCCATTTATAGAAAATATAGTCGATTTACAAGATTGGAATTGGGGAGATTTGGAAGATTCATCTGTGACCGTCGACTATGTTTCAGACGGGGCTCCCGACGATTCTGAAATCAGAGTAGATGCAGTAGGGATTCGAGTAAAATATCATCAACCATGGTATTCATTTGAAACAGTAAAGGCGATTCATGAAATTTCAGAACAAAATATGCCAGTACTCGACTTTGGACCTTATGACGGCCAAGTGTCAGGATTAGTAACTGAAAGCTGTGGTCTGACTCCAGAGCAAGGCACACAGGGGTTCTGGACTTTCGATGTTGAAGTTCCTTATGACCAAGAATTAGGAAGAATCCATGTCTTTGGTGAGGGAAATTATACAATTGAAGCAATGAGCCAAGGTCAAACATCTATGGAAGATTATGAAACCTATTCTAATGGAGATTTGCTTCAACATAGATTTGAGACTAATTCAGTCAGAATCACTATTTTTGATGGTTGTATTAGTTCTGCTAGGATAGATGTCAATGACCCGAAACTTGTCGTAGTTGGTTCAATTGCGGGTTCGGTTCAAGGTTTGGTTGAAGAATATAGCACAATTAGATTTGCAATTGGAAACGAACTTCTCAACGAGGTACAGATTGAGGTTGGTGTATTTTCTTTTGAGGTGCCTATCGGATATGCCTTACCTGTTGATGGAAGTGGATTGGAGTTTGGTATTGCTTCAAGATTTCAATGGTCTTCAAACGGAGTCGCAGAAACAACAGTAGTACACATTAACTCTATTTCAATCGAAGGAGGGTATAATCTGGTATGGGATCGAGATGTAACCTGTTCCTCTCCTTCTCGTCAAGAACTGATTGAAGACGGAGGTGGAATACTAATCGCAATGGCAAGTAGGTGTGAAGATGACCTCACGGATTGGCAGGACCTTCAAGTGATGGCTTGGACAGATGATACTGAACTTCTTTCTGTATCGACATTATCTGGAGACATTAGGATTCAACCTCGGACAGATGCGAGCGGTGAGGCGTGGGTAGATGTCGAAGTTATCGATGAATCGGGCAATACATGGAATGGAAGATTCAGCGTAAACGTGCTTGAAGTTGAGGACCCTCCACGTATAGATGGATTGCCAGTATTAACCTATATCAATCTTGGAGAAAGTAAAGTAATTGATATTGAAATCAGTGACTCAGATTCCTCTGAATTATCAATTTCAACCTCTAGGTCATGGGCGAATGTGGATTCTTCTGGAGATTTAATTTTAACACCCGTAGAGCCAGGAACCCACATTGTCGAAATTACAGTTAGTGATGGAACATACACAGAAGTGCAAGATTTGGAAATAATTGTTACAGCCCAACCTGACTTGACGATAGAAAATTTAGAGATTTGGAAAGGTAATATTGTTGTTGATACCGTTGAGGAAGGCGATGTAGTACAACTCAAGTTATACATTCGAAATGAAGGAAGAGGTATTGCAAATACTGTGGATGTTCGATGTTGGGTTGATGGTATGTTAGTTGGCTCCACTATCGTCGAAAGTGTAGCACCCGGTGGTCTGTCTATTGCTACATGTGATACACAGATTATTACCTCCGGGGAAATCGGAATCAGAGGCTTGGCAGATGGTACAGCCTCAATAGAAGAATCGAATGAGATGAACAATGAGATACTAATCTTAATTGAATCAGAAGGTCGAGATAAAGGGAATGGTGATGATTCCATAGACAGAGGTCCTGCAATTGTTATCGCGTCAATTGGATTAATTGCTATTTCAATAGCAGCATTACAATTAGGGCCAGGCCGTATTCGAAAACCATACCGAAAGAGATAGTTATCCAAGATATACCAAAAACATCCGGAGTCTTGGGTCTGAAGACTTCCGTACGGCTGATAATCGTTGAAAAACGGGGAATAGTTATACCCAGATGGACGAGCAATTCAGCCTACCGCGCTCGCCTAGCGGGCCGGTGGTGTGTGTTTGCGATGATGAAGCTAAAGGTCAGAATAGAGACTGATGAGTGGGTTTACGAAGAGCACGAGATGAATTGATCTCAGCCCTTCTGCCATGTTTGAGGATAAATCCCAGCCTGCATTAGAACTACCTTAGGTCTAGCAACTTCGCCATGCTCCATAGATTGGATTTTGGTAGCACCTGAATTGGTTTCTGCAATAGCTACTGCCTCTCCTTTGAGTGTCTCAATAACTACTAGATTCCCGCGCTCTATTCTTTCATCAATACTCACCACTCCTGGCCTTGCAAGAGCAGCCCCATGAGCAATTGCAGCAGCAGCCCCATCCTTGACAATGATTCGAGGAAAATGCCCTAGTATCGATTCAACTGGTGCAATGAGTTTGCGGAGGGCTCTGTCATCCTCATGTTCTTTCCAAAGAAATACCGCATCCGTTAACTGTTGCATTGTACAGGCATTTGATTGAGAAAAGGCTCCTGTTTTGTCTCTATGTAGCTCAGTAAGTTCACATTTAGTATTGAGAAGAAGTCCGATATCTCTTGCTAGAGTCCTGATATATGTCCCCGCGTTGCAGAAAATTGTCAAAGCCACTAAATTAGACTCGGAGTCGTCTTCAATAATTCTCATTTCATGTATTATTCTAGTTCTTACTTGAACTTTAACTGCTGACTCTAATGGAGGAACGTTGTATATCTCTCCATTCAGAGAATTAAGTAAATTCTCTAATTCAGATGATTCTACCTCTCTTCCGAACTTCAGCACAGCGATGTATTTCTTATCCCCAGTCAGTACCATTTCAGTTAACCTAGTTGCTTTACCGCATAGCATGGTGAGCAAGCCTGTAGCAAAAGGGTCCAAAGTACCACCATGACCTAATCTCTGAATACCTAACATTTCTCTGGCCCAAGCGGTTAATTGGTGACTTGATGGCCCTCTGGGTTTGTCGACAAGGATAACACCAGCATCCAATAGAGTCTCAAGACTTCTTTCTGTTGGTTTACAACCATATTTTACATCGGTTTTAGCAGTATCATCTAGGATAAACAAATAATCAACCTCCATTGATTGCTGATTTTACAAGAGAAAAAACTTCCTCAGCAGTGAGATTATCCGCGTTTACAACTAGATTGTATGGCGTCATTTCATCAAGATCAATATCATATAGAGCACGATACCTTTCCTTGTCAGCACTTTGTCTAGCAGATGACTCGACCAGTCTTTGTTCAAAGCTTCCACCTTCTCGATTTTGGACTCGACGTGCCCTTTCTTCATCAGATGTATTGACCCATACCCTGAGGCAATCAATTGCAAGTTCGTTTGCCCACCAACCAGCCAATCTACTTTCGATGATTTCAGGACCATCTGTTTTAGTCATTGAATCTTTGAGGAGTCTGTCCAGTGAACGATCAACATCCAAATCTTGCTTGCATAATTCACTAAATTCACCAACGGTAAGATTTCGACGTTTAGCTTCTGTTCGAAAAACCTCCCCGCCGTTTAGGGCACTCCAGCCTGTGGTGTGCTGAATTTTACGAACTAATGTCGACGTTCCACTACCCGGCGCACCACTTATTGTGATTCTAAGCAATACCTCACCTCCACTCATTACGGCAGATACTACAACGTAATCGACCTGAACTAGTTCGATTTACCATTGTCGATGAACAATCCGGACAGG
>DAMG01000074.1:0-14559 GCA_002497025.1 Euryarchaeota archaeon UBA126 | reverse complement strand
ATTTCCTTTTTTCCGAGGTCCATCACGTGAACGTCTCTGACCCCGACGGGTTGTTGCAGAGGGCTTCTTTTCTTCATCCTTTAACAAATGTAATAGAGGCTCGGGAATCGGCAGGCCTTCCAAAACCAATGGATGTCTTCCAAAGCGAATGATTTTGATATGACGATCAATAATTCTACCTAGTGGAGCACTCATTGCGATATAGGTGACTACCCAAGCAGGAAAAATCCAACAAATCGTATCCATCATTCCCCACATTGGTTGCCATGGAAGGCTCACGTAACCAACCCTGAAGCCTGCAGCTGATTCAGCCATCCAACTAAAAATACCGATAATGAAGATGATTGTGAACATCATTGGTTTCATCATAGAAGATTGCATAGCCATCTGGGCTGGCATTAACTCCATTTGCAGACGACGCATCTTGTCGGCTCTTGCAGTATCTCTTTCACCTTGAGCCTCTCTCAGTTGTTTGGAAATTTGTTTATTTCTATGGCCGATATGAACTTGGGTCATAGGATCCATAAAAAAACCACGAATTACAGTATTAACAATCATAATTGAAGACCCGATAATGAAAACTGTGGGTACGAAATATTCGGAATGGAATGGTATGGTTGGCTCAATAACCGTTGCCGCTGAATCCGCCATTAATGACCGTAGCCCAGGATTGAAGGTTAGCAATAACATGACTGCAAGTAAAACCAACATAGGGCCCATCATGCCCAACGCCGCCTGACTTTGAGCATCGCCTTGTCCTGCAGGCTCCGCCATGTGACTTCGTCTCTAAGGCTCTCAATTGAAGGATTCGGCGCGGCTCACATGTAATGTGAGCCGAAATTAACTGAATTGGAAGCTACAAGTTTCGCAGGACGATGCGCCAACTGAAGCCTCTGTGCCGCAAACAGGGCAAACATCCGGAGTAACTATTGTTGGTTGCTGTGACTCTCCTTCATCGGCATTGGATTCGTCAATAGTTTCCTCATTTCCCTCAGTTATCGTTTCAACATTCAGTACCTGGGGTGTAGATAAGTCGACACCAATATCTGTATTTGAACCGTTATCTTCTCCCTCTTTATCCTCAAGCTGAGACTCTATATCTATTTCAGGTTCTAAATCAGCGGCTTCTAAAGTGATTCTACTAGCTTCATCAACCCATTCAGGTAAGTTCGGTTCTTCATCTACTTCGTCTCCGAATGTGGCTCCGTGGTAATCTTGAGCATCCGCTACCTTATATTCGCTCTCTGAATCTCCTTGAATTTCAAAAACAACTTCTATTCGTTCATCCTTTTCGATTCTACCAATTGGCCATGTCACATGAGTCCCCTCTCTGGCAGACTCCTTACTGTAATCAACAACTCTCTCGCCAGATTGATTTGAACGAACAGTGGATTTCTCGATGTTGAATGTACCGGGAACTACATCGTGAAGTGACAAATCCTCTAGAGCACTGTCTGAATCATTTTGGAACATTAAGAGGATTTCATAGCGGCCTGGACCCGCAGCAGGGAATACTTCTTTTCCAGTTGAGAATCTTCTGCGGCGGTGGACTACACGAATTAGTGGAGCACGATTGCAGTGACGGGTGGCAACAGGGCCGAATCTTTCCATACTGAAATCAGCACGAATTGGGGCTGCGAGTTTGTTATTTTGAGGAGAAGGATCGGCGGCATGAAGTGGATAAGTTATGGTCAATGATTTTCCAGGCTGCAAACCGAGAGGCGCAGATGTACCTACAGTAATTCTTAGGGCATGGCCTTGTGAATCTGGTGATACCAATTGCTCCTCTAGTTGAGTTCCATCAACGACCTCTATTCTGTATTGTTCATCGTTCAGATCCGAGCCTTCCATTTCAATTCGTACTTGATTAATCGCGGGTGGGTTGAAAATACCCGGGATATCATCGAGTAAACGCATTACGTTAATTGGTGCAGAGCCGGTGTTTTCAACTACTGATATGCATTCTAAATCTGATTCCACATAGGAACGTATTCTCGAAATACTGTACTGTTTGTTTACATCTGCATCCAGTACTTTGAAACTTCTTTCCTTTAATTCCAAAATACCATTAGATTCGACATTTACCCTAGGCAAAATCGAATAATTAATTTCATGGGTGAAATTTGGTTTATCAATTGCTTCAATCCTCTTTTCGATTGAGTCCCAAAGTCCTTCGGGAGGGATGTCTTCACGAATATCTTCGACCTCCAAAAAAGGCTCACTACGACCCGCTAACCAAACTGTTGCAGCTGATAGACTGACAACGAATGAAGAACGGTTTTCGACTACCAACTTACAGTGGAATATGTCAGGTCGGTCATCTTCCTTAGGTGAAACATAACCAAACTGACGGGCTCGAGATTTTACCGAATCAAATTGTGCTCTTGAGACCGTCGCCTCACAAGAATATGCAGCATTAACGGTGCCAGTTGCGAAGCGTTGAATCGTCCTAGTAGTCACTCTTGGAAGTATCTCCAATGAAGTACTCTCTCCGACGGGCAGTCGGCCAATGTGCCAAATCAATTCACCGTCATTTATGTCATATTCAGGACCTTCCGATAATTCAAAATTTTCAGGAAGTGCTCTTCTAACTACGACATCATTCAAACTTACTGGTGCTATATTTTCAACACTAAGTCGGATAAGAACCTCCTGCGCATGTTCAGAATATATCATCGAAAGACTCGATTCCTGTGGCCGTTCTGGTTCTGTGTCGATATGCTCTTTGAGAACCATCATTCTAGGGCCTGACGCGGTGTATGGAAGATTGCTCGTTTGGGTAGCGTCTAACTCACGTACCGTTATTGCGCCTCCACCTATATCTGTCGAAGCAGTATTTTGTAGCATTACTTCAATATCCCATGCACGATCTTTTCGGCTTGAATTTCTTAGAATTAATTCACCATCAATGGATTGTTGTCTGACTGTGCCATCTGGATTTAGTACTGATTCTTCGGTCTCCTTCAGAGTGACGTATAATTTATCACCAGGAATAGAATCTACTTCGGCTGCAGGCCGAAGATTACCAGATAAAGGTGGCTGAGGACCTTCTTCTCCATCGGATTCCAGTTGTTTGTCCCCCTCCTCTGTAAATGCTTGATCCAGAGCGGCATTCCAATCCTGAGTAGATTCGTCTGAATCTACATTAATTTCTTCGACAATCTCTTCTTCATTCATCTGCTCTAGAGATGTAAGTGTATCATCGAATGATTGAATTTCTAGTTCGTCAACTCCCCACTTACCTTCCTCTTCGATTGCTTCGAATCCCGGTGGCGGGGGAGGAGGAGGGGTATCAAAATCTGGTGGAAGTGGCGGAGGCGTATCCAATCCAAGAGGCGGCGGCGGCGGGCTTTCTATGTCTGCCAAAGAGGGTAATTCATCGACTAATTGGTGGATATTATTCATCTCGGAACCATCACCGTCTTCATTGTCTATTGTAATTTCAACCTCATCCTCCTCGTTACCTTCGCCAAAGCCTGGTGGAGGCGGAGGAGGAGGGATGGGAGGCATTCCCGGAGGTGGAGGTGGAGTATCGGACATGGCGGATGCACCCTCAGGGGTAGGTCTTGACGTGCATTCGATTGGTTTAACCGTTGCTCGCCCACAGTCCTTCGGACTGATTCCAAACACGAATGGTTGAATTACTGCTCCTCTCAGCAGTCCTTCGTGAGCAATCAAGACGGAACCACCCCGCCAGTAATCTTCGTTGTAGGCACAGCAGGTGCTGGAAAGAGTAGTTTAGTCACTGCATTCCAGCGTTGGGCGAGATTTTTGCAAGTAGATGTATTGACGATTAATCTAGACCCAGGGGCTGAAAGAGTACATTATGACCCTGAATTCGATGTGCGAGATTTAGTTTCTTTATCTGATGTTATGGATGAGTACGATCTTGGACCAAATGGCGCCCAGATTCTTGCAGCCGACTTAGTTGCCTCACAAGCTATAGATGTCTTCGATGAAATTGAAGGACTTTCCGGCGACATTTTGGTTATCGACACACCAGGGCAAGTCGAGTTATTCGCATTCCGTGAAGCCAGTAGCCATTTGGTCGAAGTATTAGGCCAAGGTAGAGCATGTCTTGCCTTCCTATTCGACCCCATGTTGTCCCAAACACCCAGTGGATTTGTATCACAGATGTTACTTTCTTCAATAGTCCACTTTAGACTTGGCCTTCCAACAGCTAACTTTCTTTCCAAAGCAGATTTGTTAGAGCCAGAAGTATTAGACAAAATTCTTGAATGGGGTGAAAATCTAGATGTTTTAGAAGCCGCACTTTACGAAGAATCTGCTGCAGAATCAATGGACCAAAATTCCAGCACCTCGAGAGCTGAATTTGCCATTGGGCAACTTAGAATGATGCAACATGCTGCTATTCAACCAGGGCTTGTCCCCCTATCCAGCGAAGAAGAGGAAGGTTTGGCAGATATGCTAACATTTGCTCAGACAATTTTTGGCGGAATGGCTGATATGAGGGATGGATTCGCAGGAGATATTGAACATGAGCAACACTGAGAAAAAGAACTTACTAGCCATTGATGATTTACTAGATGACTTAGATGGTATTATCAATTGGGCAATTCGCTACAAGAATGATGTATCTATTCACCAAGATTTCAAACCTCTAGATGGTATGTCGATAGGTTCGATTTACGAAAAGCCATCAACTCGAACAAGGGTTTCTTTTGAAGTGGGCGTAAGTCGTCTCGGCGGGCAGCCATTGACCCTACTTGCCAATGACATTCAACTTGGTAAATCTGAATCAATTGGCGATACTGCTGCAGTTTTATCGCGCTTTTTAGATGGCATAACATACCGATGTTTCGGCCATGCAGATGTGGAGGAACTAGCTAGAACGGCTACGGTCCCAGTTATCAATGCACTATCTGATCTCCACCATCCTTGTCAATCGGCAGCCGATTTAATGGCAATTCGAGAACTTGCTAATTCAGAGGGACATATCGCTTGGGTTGGAGATGGTAACAACGTATTCCATGACCTTGCATTAGCAGCCCTCGCTCTAGGTTATGATGTCAAATACGCAACTCCCGTTGGTATGGAGCCTGATTCAAATGTACTTTCACGATGTGAAATTATAGCCTCCAAGACTGGATCCAAGATAATTGGAACAAACGACCCAGTCGAGGCAGTTAGAAATGCTTCAGTCATCTATACTGATATTTTCGTTTCAATGGGTGAAGAACATATGGCAAACAAGTTTTCCGCATTCGAAGGATTTCAAGTTAATGAGGAACTAGTAGCACACGCTCAACCTGATTATGTATTCATGCATTGTTTACCCGCTCATAGAGGAGAGGAAGTGACCGATGCGGTTATTGACTCCCGCAATAGCATAGTTTTGGACCAGGCAGAAAATAGAATGTGGGCTCAAATGTCACTTCTTACCTATCTGTGCAATAATGATGCTTGGCACGCATATAACGAAATGTAATCAGATTATTGCGGCCAAAATTAGCCCAATCATAGTCAGAGTCATTGAGGTTTTGATCATCCTCGAGGCCGCTGTATCTTCCGCCAGATAGATGTGTTTCTTCACATTCATAAGAGTAAATAGACCAGGGGCTAGGAAAATTATGTGTAATAACTCGAAAACACCCATAGCAAATGGGGCAAGTAAAGCTACTAAGGTGATTAGTAAAATAACCCAAGATGTTAACCTAGCCTTATCAGCGCCTACCCTCATCGCGTAGGTATGTCTTCCCTTATCTCCATCCATATCCTCGACATCTTTTATGATTTCACGAGATAAATTGTAAAGCGTACCAATAACAAAAAGGGAGACTGCTCTTTGGTTAAGTGGGTCAAATATTCCTGCAGCACCGAATAAAACCACTAAGCCAACGGAAATAGAAATTGCTAGGTTACCGGGTAAACCTCTGTTTTTCAAACCCAATAATATACGGTCGTCTTCATAATTTAGCAGTAGGGCTAATGCTAGAAACCAGATTACAATTGTAGGATACCAATCTTCAAAATTGTCGGTCAAATCATTAGCTATTTGGCCTGCTAGGAATAGCGAACCAAAGGAAATAATACATCCTGAGATAATCGCTATCATGGCTACAGTCTTATTTATTCGGCCAGAAGGAAGGGGCCTATCTGGTCGATTGATTTTGTCTATTTCAATATCGAGATAATCATTTAGAGCATTCCATGATGCCATGAAAGAATATACCGACAATGCCAGAAGAGTGGTAATATTGAGATCATTACCAGTTGGTAAACCCTCTAGAGTAAGAATCGCCCCTAGGAATACACCTACAAATCCGGTAATACAATTTCCAGCACGGAACAAAACAAGCCAATCTCGAACGGTGCCCATGCTCTACGGAAGGCTCTTTCAGTCTTCATTCCTTGCACGGTTAAACTGCTGGAATTAGCGGTTCAGTTGATAGTGACCAAACACATACTGTGTATACACTTCCCCTGAATTGTCCCCTTTGATGACCTACTTTAGTAAAACGACGATCCTTAGCAAGAATATTTCCTACCTGGTTCATAGTTGCACCCCATCGAAATCTCTCATTAAGGTGATCAAATACCTCTACTGTATTGGCTGTTCCTTTTTCCTCAAGTAGTACCAATACCGCTTCTCGTAATCTTCGTGTACGGGACATCAGAAAGCCTCCACGGAAATTTTTCTAGATGCTAGAACTCGGGAATGCAGGCCACTCCAGCTAGAAGGACTGACATTAACCTCTATTGCAGGTTTTGGCATTGGTTGCCACTGACCATCTATAGCATTCCCATTAGAGGAGTTAACTAAAAATTCTGAATTCTTCGTTTTTTGATTAGCAGTTGTCTTGTTTAGACTAGAAAATGAGACTATACGGACTGGCTCTGGCCTCTTCCTGTAAACTCTTCCAGTGTCGTTGTTTGGACTTCGGTTCATGGCCTGATGTCGGTCGGTCAGCATATCAATAAAGATAGAAGAGTGGAAAGTGAAAGTGAAAGTGAAGGTGTGAGCGAAAAATGTCTATCCATCGTTTTCAAATAGAGAGCCTCAGTCGTCATACTACTCGCTCGTGTAGTGTAGTTCGGTCCATCATGACGGACTCTCGATCCGTCGACCCGGGTTCAAATCCCGGCACGAGCACCAACAAAAAGTTAGAAGTTATATCCAGATAGACTCGGTCAGAACCGTCTTAAATGGACCTTCGTTGGAGTAGTAAGGTTCAGATGCGTGTAGACCACGATGTGAAGCTAACTTTTGATGATGTATTGATTAGACCAAAACGCAGTACGCTGGTTTCACGATCCGACGTTACTTTAGTTAGAGAATTTAAATTTCGACACTCTGATGTAACCTGGACTGGTGTACCAATTGTAGCAGCGAATATGGATACTACGGGATTATTCTCCATAGCTGCAGAATTACAAAAGCACCAAATGATGACCTGTATGCAAAAATTCTACTCTACCCGAGAGTATGCTGAGGCTTGGGATGGGGGAATAGATCCTGAATTTGTCGCCGTTACATGTGGGTCAACAGAGAATTCTTTCGATTTACTAAAGCGCAAAATGGATACTAATCCAGGAACCAAATTAATTTGTATCGATGTTGCAAATGGGTATCGTGAAGTGTTTTTGGATTTTGTAAAGAGGGTAAGAAAAGAATTTTCATCTTCCATAATTATCGCTGGTAACGTCGCCACTCGAGAAATGACTGAAGCGCTAATCCTAGCCGGAGCAGATATTGTCAAGGTTGGAATTGGTCCTGGTTCAGTCTGCACAACTCGCAAAGTAGCAGGTGTGGGGTATCCTCAACTCTCTGCAATTGCAGAATGTGCAGACGCAGCACATGGATTGGCCGGCCATGTCATGGCTGACGGTGGTTGTTCTAGCCCGGGTGATGTAGCCAAAGCCTTTGCCGCAGGTGCTGATTTCGTCATGCTTGGAGGTATGTTTGCCGGACATGATGAATCAGGTGGGGAACTTGTCACGGCTGACAATGGGAAACAGTACAAGTCATTCTACGGAATGTCTAGTGCAAAGGCGATGGAAACTCACTATGGAGAGGTTGCCAAGCATCGAGCCCCAGAAGGTAAGGAGGTTCGAGTTCCATACCGTGGGCCTCTAGAAATTACTGTACAAGCGATACTTGGAGGAGTTCGCTCTGCGTGTTCATATGTAGGTGCTCGTCGAATCAAAGACTTACCAAAATGTACAACCTTCATTCGAGTAACTCAAACTACGAATGAGGTTTATCAGAGATTTAATGTTGAAGAATAATCAATACCTAACGATTTTTTATTTGGAAAATACCTAAATTCTCGATTGATAACGAGGGAGTATATGGAAGAAATTCTCGTAATCGCTGCATTAGGAGCGTTCTTTGCTGCTGCATTAACAGTGCCTGCAGGTTTTGGACTATCTACAATGCTAACTCCATTTGCATTGCTTCTAATGTCGCCACATGAAGCTGTGGCAGTAGTTGCAGTAGTCCATGGAGCACACAACGCCGCAAAATGCTGGAGTATGTGGGATTCGGTAGACCTTACCGCTTTCCGACATTATGGTGTTTGGTTAGTAATTGGCGCGATATTGGGTGCTATTCTTCAAAATGAAGTACCTCAAGACCCCTTATTGGTAATCATTGGATTATTCTTGATTATTCTACCAATTCTGACATTATCAGAAAATTGGACTGGATATAGAATACCAGAAGCAAATGACCGAATCGGTGGGTTTGGTTCTGGGTTTATGGGTGGTTTATCAGGTCATCAAGGTGCTCTACGGGCTATGTTCCTAACTCGTAGACTACCAGACAAGATGGCCTATGCTGCGACTGCGAGTATTCTCGCTCTATGCGTAGACCTTTCACGAATTCCTGTTTATCTTTATTTTAAGCCAGATGAAATTCTATCTCACGTACAAATCACCCTAGTTCTAGTCGTCTCGGCAATTATCGGAGTTAGGGTCGGAAAGAAATGGTTGAAGTCTTTGAAATCCGCATGGATTCACAATGGTGTAATGATCGGAATCATCACCAGTGGGGTATTCTATATCTGGGAAGCAACTAATTGATTCCTTCAAATGTCCAATACTACTTGTGCCATCCAGCCAGGCCCTTCAAAAGAGGGGACTCCCTCAACTCCATCGACTACCTCACCCATAGCTACTTGCCTCACAACAAGGTCGTGAAGAGTCACTGCCTTGACTTCTATTTCTAGCTCTACATCTCTAGAATCAACCCACAAAACTTGTGCTCTGAGATAATCTTCGTCAAGTGAAAATTCTGATTCTACCAGCCATTTATCTTCAACATAGGAATTGAATAGAACTTCTTCTAACCACCTGACGAGAGTTCTTTCAATATCTGAACTACCAAACGGTATACTCCATTCCGCGACGTGGCGTATGTGTCCGTCTAGATATTCCATCCCTCTATCGGAAAGTTGTATGCCCTGTAATGCAAGAGCTGATTCTCTAAGTATGCCTATTGGACTATCGGAGAATACACGAAATCCAATATCTGCAGTAGTTGGCATTATCCACCAAGACATATTCTCACCAAAACCTCGGAGAGAGCATTATGTGATGAAACCTAAGGGTAAGCAAACTAGTCGTTTGTACATAATTCTCCTTGGCTGGGGAAGCTAGTAGGGTCTTTTGGATTGGTATTCCATTTATTTTCACACCTGTTATTGTACCCATCACCATCGGAATCAACAAATGCATCTGCTGCATCAAATGGGTCGAAATCAAAGTAAAATTCCCATCCAGACCACATTCCATCATTGTCATGATCTTGATGATATACCTCTGATCCATCAGCCCATCCATCACCATCGGTATCTGATAATACGGGGTCGGTCTTATTTTGGAATTCTTCGTAATTTGTATAATTCTCCAAATCGTCATAGAAACGTTCGCCCTTATCAGTAGTCGGGTCAATGTGACATTCAGCATTCTGTGGATTGTCCCAACCCGGGCAATATCGATTTAGTAAGTGGGACCGATTCAGACCATCATCATCGAAATCTTCCGAACCGTCATCAATACCGTCTAAGTCTGAATCCGGCATTCTTGGATCCATTGGTCCTCTTGCACCGAGAGCATCAAG
The DNA here is from genome assembly GCA_002497025.1 of Euryarchaeota archaeon UBA126. Classification (GTDB taxonomy): domain Archaea; phylum Thermoplasmatota; class Poseidoniia; order Poseidoniales; family Thalassarchaeaceae; genus MGIIb-O1. Next base: position 4,475 of record DAMG01000074.1, on the reverse strand, counting down.
CGTGTTATTGTCGACTAAACCTAGACTGATTGCTCTCTCGGATGCAGATACTTCCCAACCATCAGCCAGTAAATCTCCATCTGTGTCATCGTCAACAGGATTAGTGTCCCACCTATCTGGAGCTTCTAAAGCGTTGAGAAGGGTATCATTATCAATATCAAAATTTGAGTCGGGCATCGAGCCAAAAGACGGATCGAGAGCCCATCTTCCATCACTTGGAATTGTAAATCCTGTCAAATTCATTTCATGGATGAAATACTTCGGGTCAAGAATACCATCACCATTACGATCTCCGGATGTTTGGAAACCCTTGAGATAACTGTCCCAAACCCACCCACCAGGACCAAGTCCGCATTCTACCATACTTGTACAACCAATAGGTAACCAATTCTGGGTGGATATCCAGAGACTGTGGGAATTTGTATTATGCTGAACAGAAAATACCTGCATCTCCCAACCATCTGGTTGTCCGTCATCATCCGTATCGTTGTCCAAAGGATTAGTTGCAGATTGCCAAGGTCGAGGAATGTAGAGAACTTCTCCGCCATCTGAAAGCCCATCATTATCAGTATCTGCATTGTTTGCATGAGTGATATACTGATCTAGGCCATCAATTACCTCTTCTCCGTCATTCAATCCATCGTTGTCGGTGTCAAACATTGAAGCATTAGTGAAGTAAACCGAACCATTCCAAATAAATCCGTCAACTGCCTCAGTGAAGTCTTCTAATCCATCGCTATCGGTATCCCTATCTGTAGCGTTAGTGAAAGTTTCGTAATATTCTGTGGCGTCAGACAAACCATCTCTATCAGTATCATAAACACCGGGGTCTGAACGAACGAGGACATCTCGAACACCAACCTCGACTACTCTGATAGTCCAGCCGATTACCTCGATGCCATCGATTAGCCCATCATTGTCTGTGTCTTGGACAAGAGGATCAGTAGAGCGGCCATCGATTATCCCATCACCGTCTCTATCTCTAGCGTTATATTCGTCAAGGTTGGTAAATCTCTCGTGGTCTTCAACTACGATTGCTAGATCTTGTAGCCGGCTGGTAACTTCTTGGCCTACTTCTACATTGATTGCGTAGACGTATCCTTCTGTCGGCGTTTTCACTGGGATGTTGACATATTGGCTGTCCTGGACTGTCCTAACCCACAGTATGGTTCTGTTGACTTGTACGAAGTCTCCAATCTCAACAACTATGTTGTGTACAGTGGATATCCCTACCAAATCAGTGTAACGAATAGCTCCATCTCCATCGGCATCGTAGCCATCGAAATCAGGGTCTTCCTCGGCATTGCTGCCATCATTAGGGTGAATGCCACTATGATACTCCCAGCCGTCAGGCATCCCATCCTGATCGGTATCCGCGATTAATGGGCTAGTGAAATTGACAGCCCCCCAAGTGTATGCCACCTCATATTCTTCGACATTGTTCAAGCCGTCTTCATCACCGTCGCCATAAGCGTCGGTGGAATTTGCAGGGTTTAACAAAGAGTTGTAGCAATACTCGAACCCATCAGGCATCCCATCGCCATCGGTATCCCAATCACCTGGTCCATTTAGGCGGCCATCGCCATCCATGTCTTCGTTAAACCAAGATAAATCTCCTATTCCACTCATTAATTCAGTGTATGGAGCATCTAAGCGAATTGTCCCGAATTGAGGCACACCACAGTGAACTTGTAATTCTTGAGAACCATAACCGACCTCTATTCTATCAGGAATTAAATCACCATCACTGTCTTCTTCAAGTGGGTTTGTGTCGTAAATTTCCTCAAGATAATTCGGTAGAGAATCAGGACCTTGCTTGTCGATGTCTAGAACAGAATCACAAGAATGATCCCCGTTTGGACCCACAGGAAGTGAATTCCATGTACTGGTTCCAATGATTATTTTCATTTCAGCCTCAACTTGAGGAGTAAGCAAAGGGCATCCCCAGTTTGGATTAAGTGGGTCTAGTAAAGTCACAGACCCTTGGGGAGTTTGTACTGTTTCGGTATAGAGCGATTCCCAGCGGTCATTAAGACCGTCACCGTCACTATCGCTTGCAGTAGGATTAGTTCCAATGGCGGCTTCCTGTTCATTAGTCAGGCCATCACGGTCTGGGTCTCCGTAAGGACCATTGTCAGGGTCAGGGAAGGTTTCGTTTTGTTCTCCAGCATCCTCTCCATCTGCATTCGTGTTTTCGATTTCTTGATCTTCGGGTTCTCCACTATCCAACGGGTCCAGTCCATTTGCAACTTCCCACCCGTCTTCTAATCCGTCACCATCCGTGTCAGGATTATTATCATCCGTGCCGTATAGAGTCTGTTCCATTCTATCTGGAAGGCCGTCACCATCGGAGTCCCTACCTGGCTGCTGAACTTCATCATCGGTGATTATGACATCCGAACCTGCGGAGTCGAATCCACCAGATTCAGTGGTCGATAGCCCTGCATCAATAATCGTGTAAAACCCTGCTAAACATAGGGTCACGGCAACGGCCGCGACTGCGTATTGATTGTGATTCAAAGCCAAAATATTCACCCAACCCCTAACGGGGTTGCCCTGTTGACTTAAGTCATGGATATAATGTTTCAGCGATAACGCATCTCAAACATTAGTTTGCAATTTCAACCGAGGAGGATAAAAACAATATTACTGAGTCGCTGTTAAAACTACACTTTAGTTTTCCACGTCTTCCATGAGCACGTTCCCAACAAGCCAACAACACACCTCCTGAAAGGGCTGGATGGAATGTGTTTTCTAGGCTGATTTTTATACCACCATGAGAATCAAATGCCTCTGCAGATTGAACACTTCCTAGGCCGTTCATCGACAGATGTCTACGCCCTATTCCAATCCAATCTTCGGGTCTTGACACTAGGATATGCAAACCTGAATCAAAATGCGATTCCCTCATTGAATCCGCCGCGGCTGTCCACCATAGCCGCCGCTGACTATCTTCAAGCGGCCATTCTATATCTTGCCTTCCAGATTCAATGGAAGTTATGTATGGCAGACAGAACTCTTCGAATCGTAATATAAGGTCTCTGTGGACTATCATTTTTCTTTCATTCATTATGGACCAAATCCCAAGAGATTCCACCCTAAGATCTTCCCAAGATTCTTCGGTCAAATCGTTATTTACAGAATCATTATCTGAATTTGGCCATACTGGTATTTGCTGGAAAGGATTTGGTAATTCCTTATGGTCTAAGTTCAATGTCAAAATTAGGCCTTCTTTAGAACTCTGGGACCAAACAAAACGATGACGCTTCCTAGTTGCCTTTTCCCATGCTGAAGTCAGTAAGCCTGAGCATATCGGGGCGGAAGCTGGATGTTCAATAAGCAATCTAACCTCTTCCTCGTCGTCTAATTTACTATACCCCCCCAGGCCCCGTGTTTGCCAGTCTAGACGATTGTATGACCAAGATTTTAGGTCTCTATTCGATGGTGATGTAGCGCTAGAATTATTCAAGAAATATTCTTGATGTTCTAAAGCTGCATGGGCTAATCTACGACCTAAACTCTGACCTAGCCTTTGCTCTAAACCCAAGAACCAAGTTTCGAAAACATTTGTAGAAAATCTAGCAACATAATGATTTACTTTTTCTGAATTATTATCCTTTATCAAACCATCAGAAAGGTACAACCATCGTTGTTTTAGCCTATCTTTAGGGTCAGACGGAGGTTTTTCTCGATTAAAGAAATCAAACAACCCCATGCTATCATCCGTTGATGAATTTATCAATTCGGTCGAAGGCTATTGATAATACTTCAACAGGGGGTAAACATACCATCCGAAAATGCCCAGAACCAAATTCTGGAGAGAATCCAGAGCCATGTACGACCAATACATGTTGTTGATGAAGGAGGTCTAGAACCCATTGCTTGTCGGAAGTGATAGAATCGTCTGTTATCCTAACAAAGAGGTAGAACGCGCCTCCTGGCGCTTCGCATTCTAAACCGTCTATTTCTGCAATTCTAGTTATACAATAATCCAGTCTTTGTTTTACTAGGGAACGATAGCCTTCTAACCAATCGTGTTCATCAATTAATCCCGCCAAATACCCGTATTGAGCAGGGGTAGAAGCGCACAAGCGGCTTCTCAATAGTCTCTCAACTCCATCTCGAACCAATTTAAGGCGACCATCAGGATCATGCCAAGCCATGTAGCCGATGCGCCAACCCGGAGCAAAGTACACCTTAGAAACTCCATTTAGAACGATAACTGGTGACGTTTTCGACCTTGAGGCTATTGAGCAAAGTTGACCTGTGAAGTCAAGTGCATCGTATATTTCATCAGCAACGATTGTACAATTAGGATATTTTTGGGTGATTTCTAGCAATGTATCTATTTCAGAAGAAGTTAGGACATTTCCAGTAGGGTTATTTGGGTTTATGAGTACTAAGAGACGCACACTATCATCCATCTTGGCTTTGATGTCTTCAAGGTCGATTCGCCAGCCATCATTTGGATCGAG
>DAMG01000090.1:21620-27006 GCA_002497025.1 Euryarchaeota archaeon UBA126 | reverse complement strand
TCAGGATGGAAGAGATTCACGGGATCTTCTTTCGTCATTGCAATATTCATTGCTACTTGGTGGAGCGGCACTATGTAGCACGGGTGTCTTTATGTTGGTTAGATTTTGATTTTCTATCGCTTTGATTCTTCTCGAATTCGTTTTTTACTCGCCGCCCAGCTGCAGATTGGACAATCTGATAGATTGTGGTTACGTGCAGGGCAATATTCGCGTCCAAAGAAAATAATTTGCAGATGACGGCGATTCCAAGTTTCCATAGGGAAAACGGCCTTCAAATCCCGTTCTGTTTGCTCTACATTACGCGCCTTCGAGAGGCCCCAGCGACTTGCCAAACGGTGTATGTGTGTATCCACAGGAAAAGCTGGAACACCGAATGCTTGCGCCATAACGACGCTAGCAGTCTTATGCCCAACGCCCGCAAGTGATTCTAAGAATTTCCAATCCGGAATGATTTCTCCACCCCCTTGCAATATTTGTTCTGCCATTAATTTCAGATTCTTGGCTTTGGTTGGTGCGAGTCCGATTTCTCGGATTAAATTCTGAATCTCATCAACTTCCAAAGAGGCCATCTTGGCTGGATTGTCGGCTCTTGCAAATAAAGCCGGAGTTACCTCGTTTACTTTCTTGTCAGTTGTCTGCGCAGAAAGCATAACTGCCACCAACAGAGTGTATGGGTCTGTGTGGTCCAAAGGAATTGGAGTTTCGTGGTACAATTCGTCTAACTGCGCCCCGATTTTATCAGCCTTATCGGCTCTTTTCATTGCTTAACTTCCCCCTCATCCCGAAGTCCGAGGAATAGTGAACCGCCCACAATTAATCCAGGAATTAGGTAACAAGGGCCGATCATCCAATTTTCCCAGTCATCACCAGATGTACCACCAAGAATGAACCAAGATAATGCCGCAGTCATAAACGCAGGTAAAAGTGATACCAAACCGAACACAAGCCCCCGGGTAAGTTGCATAACTTAGCCTAGTGAACTACAGTCATCAACCTTCGTCAGAGCCCAAGTAGTTGTTCCATCTCTAAACCAGTCTTTGTGTTTAGAACATCTGCTGCTTCTAGCCAACCCTTTCGGGCAATTTGAACACCGTACCAAACATCAGCCAAACCCTCTGTCCCATGAGCATCAGGATTGATACAAACTGGGACGCCTTGTTGCTTGGCAAAATGACAAAGTCTCCAATCTAAATCTAGTCGGTAGGGGGAGGCATTGATTTCAACCGCTTTCAATTCACCTTCTGAGTTAAGTTCCCCCATCCTTCGTAATACTGCATGCATATCAACAGGGAAACCTTCTCGACCCTGTAATATTCTTCCAGTTGGATGGCCTAAAATAGTGAAAGTCGGATTCTCAATAGCTTGAATCAGGGCTTCAGTGTTCTCTATTTCGTCTCGATTTCTCCAACTTCCCAAAGCGTGTACTGAGCCTACAATGTGACTCATGGACTGGCGAGTTGCATCTGGATAATCTAGACCACCGTCAACTAGGATGTCGCACTCAGAACCATGGAAAATTCGGAAATCCTCACCTGAGTCGGCCCATCCTTCGTTGAGTGCACAAATCATTTCAGCTTGTGCTGGTATTCCATCTGCGGGAATACCAATTTGTCGACCACCGATATTGAGGATCTCAGAGTGGTCGGCAATGCCGAGATACTGCCAACCCAACTCCTGTGCCGCTGTGGCCATCTCTTCCAACGTGTTTACCCCGTCAGATGCCACAGTGTGATTGTGAAGTGCTCCACGAATATTCTCTGGTTGGATTAGATTTGGAAGAGAAGAAGATTGAGCCGCTTCTATTTCTCCAGTATCTTCACGCATTTCAGGAGGAACCCAAGCAAGTCCGAGATGACGATAGATATCTTCCTCATTAGCGCATTCTAGAGTGTATTTGGCCGCCTCCATACCAATTGCATCACCGGCCTCTTTATCCGGGAAGAGACCGAATTCATTCAATCTAAGGCCGCGGTCTATGGCTAACTGACGCATTCTGATGTTGTGTTCTTTGGAACCTGTGAAGTAAGCCAGAGTGAATGGAAAAGTAGTAGGTGGAACTATTCTGACCTGAGCATCGATTGTTGCATCACCGCTTCGCTCCATCATTGACTCTGCAAGTTGTGCATCAAGACTTCCTGTTGTACCAGAATCGGATAACATATCTTGTTCTAGAATTAGGCTAACCTTTGACTCACCAGAACCCTTTACCTCAGCAATTCCGGGAAGAGAGAGTATAGCCTTCACTACAGAATCATGATCCTCGGGTTCTGCCGCAGCGACAATATCTAGATCTCCAATAGTTTCTCTACGCCGCCGTGCACTACCTGCAAGTTGGGCGCGAGAAACTCCAGGAATCGAAGCAACCCTAGCCTCCAAAGCCCGACCAAACATCAAACCTACATCCATTCTAGAACGACCTTGGTATCTGCGGAGTAACTCGATTCCTTCGAGATATTTTTGTTGACTTTTTTCACCAAAACCCGAGAGAGGTGCAACATGACCCAATTCACATGCTATCTTTAGAGAGTCAACCGAATCTACTCCGAGCTCCTCATACATCAAGCGGGCGCGTTTTGGCCCTAATCCAGGTATTCCTACAATCTCGATTAGGCCCGGTGGGATTTTCGCATATAGTTCATTCAAATCCCCCCAAGTACCCTCCATTACAGCCTCGGTAACTAAGCCGCTGATACCTTTGCCAATTCCTTTGACCTCAACCAGCCTTCCTTCTTTTACAACAGTGAGCAGATCTTCCTCCATAGATGCGAGGGCTCGGCTGGCATTTTGGTATGCTCTGACCCTAAACACATTGGCTCCATCTAGTTCCAGAAGTACTCCTACTTGTTCCATTACAGCAACCACAGAAGACTTGGTTTGGAAAGGAGGGCCTGTGCTTCGAGGTTTGGGTAGACTCCAACCCTTGACCTTCACCATGCACTGAACGAGGCTTCTCAGCCCTTGAGGCTGTCCATCAGCACTGTTGAACCCAAGACTCACAAATGCACACCCAATCGCAAAGATGTGGAGTTACTTGCGACTCTCGAAACAGCCTCGATTACCCTCTGTGGTATCGCTATGTTGCTCTGGATGAGTATTGGCACTTTTACTCGAGCAGAGTGGGGAGAAGCATTCGCTCAGAAAACAATCTTTGTCTTGTGTGTGACCTCTGCATTTTTGTTAGTTCTTCTACATCATTTGGGAGGAGAATTATGGGGTTCTCGTAATATTGCATTGCCATTTGCTTTGACCGCTCTAATTGTTGCTGCTGCAGGATCTCTAAACATCAAGGGCCAAGATGTACAAGGTGAGATTAACCCTCACGAAATAATGAGGATGAGAAAGCATGAAAGAGATGAAGAATGAGTCTATTCTTCAGTCCTTTTAACGCCCAATTTGTCATCAATAAAGGCGCGCATGTAAGCGGGGAGTTCGCCATTAACAAAGATTACATCGTTTACTTCATCGAGTTTCATCAATGAATAATAAATCTGCATGGCAGTCATTGGAGTTGAACTGCATCCTGTACAACCTCCCTCAAGTGAAATCATAATTATTCCATCTGTGGTGTCGACTACATTGACGATACCATCATGGGCGTCCAGAATTGCTTGGACTGGGCCGACGGATTGCAAAATTAACTGCTTATCCACCTCTGCCATGTCAATTCCTCTAAACCCCCTATCGGGCGAGGTGCTTTGAACCATTGGTGGGCTGACCATCAATGTGGCAGACATGGTGAGGGTTCTGATGGTCGACCTGCTGGTCGAGCGCGAGACTTTCGGGCATGGGGGAAATCAAGAGGTTGTGAGACCATTTGCAGCTCGTGGAGATGTAGAGTTGCTTCTTGTAACCCCTCAAATGCAATCATTTGAGTCCGGAAAAAAGGCCGAATCAGGAGAAGTGCCTCTTTCTGAAGAAGATGTACCTCACTGGGATGATGATTTTCCATTCTGGCAATCAACCACCGTTGAATTAGAGGGTAGAACAGTTTCCTTCCGCAGAATCGTAATGCCCATGATTGAAAATGAGACAGAGATGTTAAATTGGCTAGATTCGATTACTGTCGATGCCGTTGTTTGTAGTGGTTCCCGTCGTAATGTTAGCATGTGGGAAGATTGGATGGCTCCTGCGGCGTCCTTGGTTCGAGCCTCTGCAAATGCTGGAAAGCCCACATTGGGAATTTGCTTTGGTCACCAATTACTCTGCCACGCTCTAGGTGCCACTATCGAACGTGCGGAGTCACTATCAAGCGGAATTTGGGACTTGAATTTGACAGACGAAGGAGGAGATGACGAATTACTTACCTCGCATGTTTCGGATGATTCAATTGTAGCAGGATTATTCACCCACCAAGATCATGTTATGTCCGTGCCAGAGTCTTGTTCACTTCTATGCTCAACCAACCATAACGGAGTTACTGCAGTGCGAGTTCTTTCTGAAAATGGCGAGCCTTTACCAGCTTGGGGAATACAATTCCACCCAGAGGCTGCGAGAGCGAGAATTGAGCGAGCTCATGAATGGGGTCACATAACCGATGAAGAATTAGCATCTTTCAAGGGTGAGCATGATGGATCTAGCATATTGTCTTCATTCGCCACTGTCGTACATCACTATCAAGCATAATCTCCGCCCCATAGGGGCGATTATTGTGGATTCGGATTAAATAGGGGCCCTAGGTCGGCGTCTCAACCTAATTGGTGATATTATGGACGGAGAACAAATTGGAATGATGGGAATGGGAGCAGGAATACTAGGTCTGCTCATTGCTTTCATGTTATATCGAAAGGTAGATGCAATAGAAATTGAAAACAAAACTGTAGCAACTATCACAGGAAGAATTCAGGATGGCGCAATGGCTTTCTTGATGGCAGAATATCGAATGCTCGCGATTTTCATCGTTGTAGTCGCTGCGCTATTATTCGTCGGCGGTGAGGATAATGGCCTTGGTATGGAAACCATGGTCGCTTTCATCATCGGTGCTCTTTGTAGTGTAGCAGCTGGATTTAGTGGAATGAAATCCGCTACTAGTGCTAATGGTCGCACAGCGCAGGCAGCGGCAAACGGTGGCCAAGCTGCGGCTCTCACCACATCGTACAATGGTGGAGCGGTAATGGGACTTGCAGTAGGCGGACTCGGTCTATTCGGAATCTCCTTGATGTATTACATGACAGACCCAGTTGGTGGAGACGGATTCCTTTCTGTTGAGAACGTCGCTGGATTCGGGATGGGTGCTTCTTCCATCGCACTATTCGCTCGTGTTGGTGGAGGAATTTACACCAAGGCTGCGGATGTAGGAGCTGACCTTGTTGGTAAGGTAGAAGCTGGTATTCCTGAGGATGACCCACGCAACCCTGGTGTAATCGCTGACAATGTTGGAGACAATGTT
>DAMG01000090.1:0-21321 GCA_002497025.1 Euryarchaeota archaeon UBA126 | reverse complement strand
AATGTTGGAGACAATGTTGGTGACGTTGCTGGAATGGGTGCTGATATTTTCGAGTCGTTCGTAGGTTCAATCATTGCTGCTATGGTCATCGCTCAAGCCAGTGAAGATTTGGGCGCAGATTACCTCATGATTCCAATCGCTCTGGCTGTTGTAGGATATATTTCATCCATTATTGGGGTTTTCTCAATTGCTGGAATGAAAAACATGCATCCTGGTGCTGCGCTACGTAACACCACATTCATTGGGGCTGCTCTATTCATCGGTGGAGGATACTTCGCTCTAGATTATCTGGAATTGGACACAACCGTAATTCAGGCAGTCGCAATTGGATCACTAGTAGGTATTCTAATCGGACTAGTTACCGAGTACTACACAGGAATTGAACCTGTATTCGGAATCAAGGTACAAGCTATTCCATACATCGGAGAGGCTTCAAAGACCGGAAGTGCAACCAATGCGATTGCAGGTCTTGCTGTAGGTATGCAATCTGTATTCCTCCCTGTTCTTCTAATGGCCGGTGGAATTTACTTTGCTAACGATGTAATGGGCGGCGGAGATGCCGGGCTTTACGGAATAGCAATGGCCGCTATGGGAATGCTAGGAACTGTTGGTGTTACCATGACAGTCGATGCTTACGGACCTGTAGCAGATAATGCCGGTGGAATTGCAGAGATGTCGGGACTAGGAAAAGAAGTGAGAGAAATCACAGATGGCCTAGACTCAATTGGAAACTCTACTGCTGCAATCGGAAAAGGATTCGCAATAGGTAGTGCTGCACTAACTGCTTTGGCATTATTCGCCGCATACAAGACTAGGGCAGAAGAAGCCTTGGGAGTAGGTGAAACTCTAGATCTTTCCTTAACCAATCCAGATGTTGTAATCGGTCTACTAATCGGTGGTGCGCTTCCATTCGTAGTTGCTGCTATGACAATGAAGTCTGTGGGACGAGCAGCTGAAGAAATGATTACAGAAATACGCAGACAATTCAGAGAAATTGACGGATTATTGGAAGGTCGTGAAGGTGTTGAACCAGACAGCGCAACTTGTGTCGATATTTCCACACAAGCGGCTCTCCGCGAGATGATTATGCCAGGAATAGTTGCAATAGCAAGCCCTGTTGTAATTGGACTAGTACTAGGGCCTGAGGCCCTCGGGGGAACTTTGGCTGGTGCAACCGCTACTGGTGTACTGATGGCTCTATTCATGGCAAACGCCGGAGGAGCATGGGACAATGCAAAGAAAGCTATCGAGCAAGGAGAGATTCCAGGCGCAGAAAAGGGTGACGATGCTCACTCTGCTGCTGTAGTCGGAGACACCATTGGTGACCCATTCAAGGACACCAGCGGACCTTCACTAAACATCCTGATTAAGCTGATGTCAATCGTGTCAGTTGTTATCGCCAGTTTAATTGCATAATCTGCCCAAACGGGTTTGGACGCTGAAGCGTCAGACTCTTGAGAGTCTGGCTCTAGGGTCGACCATGCGGAGCGGTGCCATTGGCCTGACCATGCTATTGCTTGTGGCGGGCGTAACTGGCTGTGCTGGCCTTACTGGGTCAAGTGGAGGTGGAAGTTCAGATCACACAATTGATGTGCCAACTTGGCACATCGGAGATTGGTGGCTATACACATTCTCAACACCAGAATACACCGACGATACTGCCCGACTAGTAGTAGCCTCGGATAGCGAAGAAGAAGGAACTGCTTACATGCTAGCAATCTCTTCTATAGGAGAGGCAAGAAGGCACGCTGTTCTCAACCACAATCCGTTCCTTGGAAGAATAACTCACGACAATCTCAGTGCATTTGAGAATGGCATCGCTCAACCTGTTCTGACCTTCCCGATTTCAGAAGGGGATTCTTGGACATTTTCTCTATTTACCAACGATTGGACGACTACAGTCCTAGATGTAAGTAGCAACCATGCAACCATGTCTGCACAAGCAGCCGATGGTGCTAGAATTGACTACACCTTCAACAAAGATGTTGGTTTCTTCTCATCCTTCATCTGGACAGACGCTGAAGGGATAGAACAGTTACGAATGATGCTGGCAACGAATGGACACACAGAAGATGGTGAAGGCCATAATGGCGAAGTCTTCTTCATTCGAGGTGGCGACCTCTATTCAGATACATGGGAAAATGCTGGTACTGATTTTGAGATACGAGATACATTCCTCGTCAGTGACCACCCTAGCGATGGAGAGTGGGACGAGATGGTATACTATCTCGACGCTGCCTGCGGAAGTGGGGGTTCAAGCATTAGCTTGACTCTTCGAGACCACACCTCGGTATCGGCTCTACAACGTACTTGGGGACCGGGAGCAGAGGAATACGGAACTCTCGGAACGATACCCTATCCGAGTGAAGAATACACCCTAACTCTGACCTTTACCGGTGATTCAGATCTTCGACTTATTATTGCCGGAGCGATCACCTTTTCATGGACACTCTGAGGTGTCGAAATGACCTCTGGAACTCTCGTTATGCTACACGGCATGACAGGGACTACAGAAAAAATGCAACCACTTGCCAAGAGATTAGCACCTCATGGTTGGAATGTACTCTGCCCACAAGCAGAAATCGAACATCCAACAAGAGGTGGATTTGCTTGGTGGTTACGTGCTGAAGACCCAACTCTACCATTGGACTCCGAATCTCAAATACAGGTCGAAGAGTCGATGCAGAGAGTGATTGAAGAGATTCCAGATGGGCCCGTAATTATCGGAGGATTTTCTCAAGGTGGGGCGATTGCCTCTGCACTTTTGGAAACTGATTTACAGGAAAGAATCGTTGGTCTTGTTCTAATTGGAACAAAAACGGTTAGGTCTGATTCATTAATCGAATCACTCCCCTTCCTGAAGCCACGAGATGTTGTTTGGATGCATGGATTAAGGGACCATCTTGTTCCCCTAGAGGTAGGGATCGAACACGCCGAAATCTTCGAATCAGCAGGATGGCCGGTAACTCGCCTTGAACATGAGAAAGGCCATATGGTCAACTTGAACCAAATAGACCAAATGAAAAACTCAATTCAAAGAATGGCTGATTCTGTTTAATCAATTCAGGCAAGGTAATCCATCAAATGATCTGAGCCACCAATGAAGATTGGTTGTTCCCCCCTAACATCGAAGCACACTGGAACCGTACGGTGGCCTGTTGCATCGACCACTTCCCATCGAAGGTCTCCTTCATGGTCGAAGTTTACTTCGGTGTAAGTCAGCCCTTTTGCATCCAGGACATTTTTCGCCCGAGTGCAATAATAGCACACGGTTTGTGAAAACATAAGGAAATCTGTCTCACAAGAATCAAGCCATTGTTGCATGCTCGCCAAGCTCTGCACCCTCCATGGATTCACCCTCTTCAGTCCACCATTCATCTTCGTCTTCATCGTCATCACCCAAACGGCCTTCTAAGACTCGGTCTGTTTCATCCTCATCAATGAAAATCAACATTATTGCTGAAATCATAGTTAATGTGGCACCAACATAAATTGCAGATGAATAATCAAATATCTCAATCATTCTCTCCGTTAGCAAGTAAGCGGTTACTCCAGACAAATTAAACAGAGACATGTAAGCAGTAAATTGGGTTCCACCAACCTTGCTCCAAGTTAGCCTCATTGCAAGTGAAATGATACAAATCCAAGCAATTCCTGCCACGAATGCTTGAACAATCAGGAATATTGTCATTACAGTAGTGTTCGTCCAAAGAGGTTCTAGCATTGCAAGTGCTGCATTAGCCAACGAAAGTATAAGGAATCCAACCATAGCAACTCTTCTTGTTCCGAACTTGTCCCCGAGAAGTCCTCCGAAGATTTGACCAAACATTGCTCCAAATACTACAACTCCACCAACAATAGCATTGTACTTAGCCTGTGACCAACCGGCTTCGTTGATGAAAATATCAATGACAATCGGTCCGACGAAGTAATACAATTCTGATAACAAGCATAGGAAAATCAGTAAGAATGCGGACCTTACTGAAAAGGCTTTGACAAGATAAAACGAAGTTCTTGCAACAGTAGTTCTAGTGCCGGTTGGTAATACCAAGAAAGGATTTGGAACCTTAGGTAATTCTTTTGCATCCTCTATTTGATTCATTAATTTTGAAATTACTAATGTTGCTATTCCGAGCACGATGAACAGGTATGATGCAGGGTTTGTGAATTTTCGAAGATCCGCTCCGAGGCTCCAATCAATAGTAAATACATCAATTGCAAAGCCAACAAACCAAAGTGTGAGACCAAGGATTGCAAACAACGCGGGTATTGAGATTCTGCTTTCGGATACTGCATAACCTACTGTTTTCGCTACTCGGAAGTCTACTTCATCTACCCATGGGGTCTCTTCATCGTCAAAATCCTCGACTTCTTCTGTTTCTGAACTAACGATTTCGGCTTCGATAACTTCCGCCTTCTTTGACCATGGGAACAATTGCACTCCTGGCTTTTCGATCATGGTTAATGGGAACCACGCGACCATCAGCAGAAGCACCATCGATGCTACTATTACTCCAATAATGCCAATCTTAGTGACAAGAACCCCCAGTGCAGCACCACCGATAATAATTCCAAGTCTCTTTGCTGCGAACATGAAACCATTGACCTTTGCAACTTCATCTGGTTGAAGAATTTCAACCGCTAGAGCGTCAGTAGCCACATCTTGAAGAGAAGCGAATATGTTGTGAATGAACAATACTCTCGTCACCAAATCAATTTCAGTATTCAAATCACCAATTGTCGAGTCAATAACCAACAAACCACCCAGACTCACAGCCATACCGGTTTGAGCAAACAACACCCATTGTCTACGTGGGCCAAATCTCTCGATAAATACAGCGTCAACAACAGGACCCCAAATCCACTTGAATGTCCAAGGTAATGCTACAGTCGCGAATAGAATTGCAATATCCTTCACTTCTGTGCCGTTCTCCACAAGATAAGCTGCAAAGGCGACGCTGGCGAATCCCCATGGTAATCCCTGAGCGAAGTAAAGAATACAGAGAGTAATCACTCTCCGGGTTTTGTTTTCAGTAAGAGGCCCACCTTCTCTCCATTCAGAAAATCCTGCCTTTGTGGATGATATTGCAGTTGAAGGCATCGATTTGTAACGTTCTACATCAAACGCATTTGAATAAAACGGCTCTTCCGATTCTGACTTCCAGCCTTCTCTCACAGCAACTACACCGAGAAGAGCAGTGATTGCTAGGAACGGTATGAAGAATGCAATAGGTCCAACCGAGGTCTTTCCTATGTTATTGCTGGCATCCGTCAAGGACACATAAATTGGGAACTCTGCATAAACATCTCCTGGACTTCCGCCTTCATTGGAGTAGTACATCCTGAAACTACCTGAGCAATCTGACCCAGGTACTGGAAATGGACCAGGGACTGCGCATTGGGGTCCGCTTTCTGCAGGGGTTTCGTATTGCACCCGAATTGTGATTTGGGTATCCTTGGCCCAATTTCTGAGTGAATCATTGACTAAAATATCCCATTGTGTTGTGAAATCATTACCATTATTTACTGCGTTTGCTGATTGAATGTGTTGAGAAATTTCCTCTTGACCCCTAGTCATTGTTAGAGTTAGGTCTGTACAATCTCCGCCACAATTTCCAGATTCGATTGCGAATTTCATTCGGACTGAGATAGTTTCGTTAATTTCTAGGAGGAAATCTTCAGAAAAACCCATTTGCATGTTACAGGAAAAGTCCACGCTTACATCCTGTCCTTCGGGGAATTCAATCTCTCCATAACCAGTACTGGATGAACCTGCAGAAGCGTTGGAATCGAAATTATTCCAACATTCGAATAAATCCTCCTCACCCCAGAAGTACATGTATGGTTGTTCTTCTGTTGGGTGGTTATTTTCTCCATCTTGCGCAGCAACAAATACAGAGAGGATACTTACGGAGAAAAGTAAGACTACTGCTAAAGAAAGCCCTCTACTTGTATGGCGCATGGGATTGGGGGCAGAAAGTAGCGTTTGAGGCTTCGCCTAGCAGGGTTCGGTTCAAATTGCTGCCAAGCCGGAATTATCATACTCCCAATCGATTATTTGCCAGCCTTCCTGACACAATCTTGAACGGACAAATTCTACCGCCATTGGGTTGCAAAGAAGAGCAGCACTGCCTCCTCCACCTGCACCCAGTGCTTTCCAGGCTATCACCGAACCATCAGTAATCATTGGATCGATTGTTGAACGAAATGGTTGATGTATTGAAGAGTCTAGTGAATCGACTGCCTCGCAGATTTCATTCAAGGCTTCTACAACTAGCTGTCGTTGATCTCTTTGGAGGGCATCAGCCATCTTTTTCGTAGCCAAGCGAATAGTGTGTAGGCCATTAATTACTGCTCTATCGCCTGCATTATATCGAGACCAAACTAATTCTTGCATATCTCCTGATTTATGCTGGATTCCACTATGCGCGATAATCAGATGCTTATGCAACCATTTTCTAGCAGATGGAGCAGGTTCGAATGGCAGATGTTCAACACCATCTCCTATGAATAGAAAACGATTGAATCCACCATATGCAGATGCCCATTGGTCTTGACGGCCACAACGATTTCCTTCCTTATTTTCTACCTCAAAGGCTGATTCTGCAATTGCATCTAGGTCAGTTAGATCATCAACTCCTAGGGCGGCAATTTTTGCTACATTCAAAGCACCGCTAGTCCCAAGTCCTGAACCTGCAGGAACATCAAATTGGAAATCGACATTTCCATCTCCAGAGGGAGTTGCTGTAACCCACTTGTCTATTGTGAAGTTGACCACTTCACCTCCATGATCATGAGTATATGGTGCTAAGTCGGTCCAACCACCTGCAAGGTCGACCCTTAGCGGGGCTCGATAACCACCCATGAATGGCCTGATGACTTGGTGATGATAACTCTACGGTGAGAACAAAGGACCAAAAATAACGGGTATCAACACCGGGTCGGAAGAAACATGCAGTCGAATGTTGAAAATGCTATCCAAGCCTTCTCGCAAGGCCAGCCAGTGATGGTTTTCGACTCTGATTTCAGAGAATGCGAAACCGACCTTCTATGGCCTGCAACAGCAGCCAGTCCAGCGGTTATGCGAAGATTGAGACAGGACTGTGGAGGACTTCTATTCTTGGCTGCCGGCGATGAAATAGGCAGACTATTCGGTCTTCCTTGGTTACAGGATATTCATACCCATCCAGCACTTGTAGCTGAAAACCCAGTTCTTGGTAGACTAATCACTGACGACTTACAATATGATTCGCGCTCCGCCTTCACACTTTCTTTGAATCATAGAGAAACGTACACTGGAATTACCGACAGAGATCGTGCCCTAACCACACGAAGGTTTGGGGAATTAGCAGGTGAAATGATGGTGGCAAATGCATCAGAGGAAAAAGCACAGGAAGCACTCGGTATTGAGTTCAGAACCCCTGGCCATATTCCAGTCTGCAGGGAATCACCAGGTGGACTGGAAACTAGACAGGGGCACACTGAATTGGCTGTTGCAATAGCAAGACTTTCTGGACATGTTCCAGCCACCATAGGAGCAGAGATGTTACAACCAGATGGAGATAAAGCTCTGAGTGTTGAGGCAGCAAGACAGTACGCAGAATTACACGATATACCAATGATAACAGGTGCTGATTTATTGAACGCCCTAGGGATTGAAGATTGACCGAAGCATTGAGGGTATTTGACCGAGAGGAGATATTGATGGTTCGGGTCATGGCAGTCGGTGTTTTCGACCTACTGCACGCAGGTCACCTGCATTACGTCGAGCAGGCAAAGACCCTAGGTGATGAGTTGATTGTAGTAGTCGCCCACGACGATACTGTGAGAAAACAAAAACACGAACCAGTGACTAATCAGGACTTACGCAGACGTATGGTACTAGGTTTGAAGCCTGTAGATGATGCTATAATTGGCAATCCTCCGACTATTCCAATTTTCGAGATTCTAGAAGTAGTGAAACCTGATGTAATCGCTTTAGGTTACGATCAGAAGCACTCACGCGACTCTATCAAGAAAGGATTGGAAGATAACGGATGGGGAAATGTCGAGGTACAAAGGGTCGAAGGATTAGCTGACGACCTCGACGGAACAAGGAAAATCATCGCTCGGATTATCGATCTCTGGTCTGGTGAAACTGGTGGCCCTTACGAGGAGGATTGAGAATGTTCACTGGGATTGTAGCCGCTGCTTGCGAGGTTGTGGCAACAGAGCAAGGAGACGAAGTACGTTCCATTCTTGTAAACCTCAGAGGCCATGACGAGGACCTAGAAATAGGTGCTAGCGTGGCGATAGATGGCGTTTGTATGACAGTCGTGTCTTCACAAGATGGACGAGTTAAATTTGAGGCGATTCCTGAGACCTTGGAGCGTACTACGATTGGCTTTCTTCGGCAGGGAAGTAGAGTCAATATTGAGAGATCTCTACGCATGGGTGATGAATTAGGAGGCCACATTCTCTCCGGCCATGTTATGTCGACTGCTAGGATTCTACAAAGGACTGAGAAAGGTGAAGGAATCGACCTATTGATTGAACATCAAGACGATACCAAACCGTACATTCTGGAGAAAGGATATGTCGCAGTTGATGGTATGTCGTTGACGGTTGGAGAAGTGCATTCGGAGGGTTTCAATCTACATATCATTCCAGAAACTCTGAGGATTACCACCATCGGAGAAAAGTCTGAAGGTGATTTTGTGAATATTGAAGTGGATTCACGAACCCAAGCGGTTGTAGACACAATTCGAAGTATGGAGGTAGAGAAATGAGGATAGTTGCAGTGTGTGGTTCTTTCCATAAGGAAGAAGTCGAGAAAATGCTAGAATATGCTCGAGATGAAGCGGGCACTATGAACTCACAACTAACGGATATTGTTTGGGTTCCAGGGTCTATGGAAGTACCTCTGGCTTTGGAAAGACTACTCATCCGTGAAGATGTCGATGCAGCGATTACATTGGGGATTATCGAGCGAGGGCAGACCCAGCATGGACTAGTGATGGGGCAATCTGTTACCCGTGCAATAATCGACCTACAAATCAAGCATGACAAACCGATAGGTTTGGGGATTATTGGACCGGGAGCAGAGCCGGAGCATATTGAACCGAGGCTAGAACCTCATGCTCGTGCGGCAGTGGGAGCCGTTGTTTCGATGAAAAACTGATGTTATTCGGATAAATATCAGTCAAGTTTGAGAGTCAATGTTCAAAGAATGCCGGACATTGGGAGAACTCATGTCCGACGAGGTCCGCAATACAATCATCATCGGTTCAGGCCCCGCTGGATACACCGCTGGCCTATATTCCGCTAGAGCAATGTTGGAACCTTTGATGTTCGCAGGATATGCATCAGGGGGTCAGCTCATGCTGACATCTGATATCGAAAATTTTCCCGGTTATCCACAGGGAATCGGCGGCCCCGAAATGATGGTTCAACTTAGAGAACAAGCCGAAAGATTTGGCCTTGAAGTTCATGATAAAAATGTCGAGAAGGTTGATGTAAGTAACAGGCCTTTCAAAGTCTGGGTTGAAGGAGAAGAATATCTCGCTCAGACCTTAATCATCTGTACAGGTGCGGAGGCAATTTGGTTAGGTGCAGAAGGGGAAGATGCACAGAAAGGCCGTGGAATCAGTACCTGCGCAACCTGTGATGGAGCATTTTTCCGTGATGAAGAAATTATCGTCGTAGGAGGTGGTGACTCAGCAATGGAAGAAGCTACTTTCCTGACTAGATTCGCTAGCAAGGTTACAATAATCCACAGAAGAGAGGTCTTCAGAGCCTCAAAAGTGATGTATGACCGAGCGGCAAATCATCCAAAGATTGAGATCAAGACTTTTCGTTCCGTAAAAAAGTGGCTCTCTGATGAAAAAGGCCTCGCTGGAGCTGTATTGGAAGATCCTCGTGACGGTTCAACAGAAGAGATTTCATGTACTGGAGCTTTCATAGCAATTGGTCACAAACCAATTACAACCTTCCTAGAGGATCAAATTGAAACCGATGATTCTGGTTACATAGTTCCTAAGGAGCATACAATGACTAGCATCCCAGGGGTATTCGCGGCAGGTGATGTAGTAGATACAAGATACAGGCAGGCTATCACCGCCGCTGGAATGGGTTGTCAGGCGGCAATCGATGCTGAGCGATGGTTAGAAGATCAACACTGAAGTGGCGGAATGGTTGAATTCGGGGTTTTCAGTAATCGAGAAAACTGGAAGGAAAGAAGTTGGCTATCACACCGGGTAGGAGATTTGTTCTATCTCTCTCACACCGCTGTCACAATTTGGTGCGCTGTACTGTGGTTAGGTCCGTATCAGTGGATGTGGTGGGGAGTTGTCATTCTGTATTCTGCTACAGAAATACTCTGGTTTTTCCGAGGTCGATTCTGTATACTTTCAGATTTAGAAAGACACTTCAAAGGAATCCCGAGACCTGATGACCCATTAGACCAAAATTTTGTTCGAAGACTTTGGAATCTATTGTTCCGAAGGGATATTTCATCCGAAAAGGCACAGGTTTTGACTCGGATATGGGGTCGAATTGGTTTGACTGTTGCATTGGTCAGACTCTATTCATCAGGTGCCTTTTGAGTCAGCCTTGCAGGCCGAAGGCAAAATGAATGAGTGGTGTACTCTCAAGATCATGGGCGAGCAACTGAGCCAAGAGGAGAGAGCTAGATATGCGCGTCATCTGATTCTTCCAGAGATGGGTGAAGAGGGCCAAAAGAAATTGAAAAAATCCTCTGTAATCGTTGTTGGAGCCGGTGGATTAGGATCTCCTACTTTGCTATATTTGGCAGCGGCAGGTGTTGGTAAGATTGGAATAATCGACGATGATAAAGTCGACATAACTAATCTTCAAAGACAGGTTATTCATTCTACAGCGGCTGTTGGTTCGCTAAAAGTTGAGTCCGCCGCTAATCGTATTAGAGAATTAAATCCTGAAATTGAGATTGTTGAACATAACATCAGGTTAGATGTCAGTAACGCCTTGGAGTTACTTTCTGATTGGGACGTAGTAATCGATGGCACTGACAACTTCCCAACAAGATATACAATCAATGATGCATGTGAAATTCTAGGAAAACCATGGGTTTTTGGAAGCATTCATCGATTCGAAGGTCAGGTTACTGTCTTCAATTTTAACGACGGACCAAATTATCGAGATTTGTTTCCTAATGCACCCCCCCCTGAATTGGCTCCAAATTGCGCTGAGGCAGGAGTATTGGGGGTTTTGCCAGGAATAGTGGGTAGTGTTCAATCTGCTGAAGCAATCAAATTAATACTAGGCATTGGTGACCTGTTATCTGGTCAACTAATGGTGATTGATGCTAAATCTATGAAGACCCGTTCATTGCAATTTGACAAAATACCTGAAAGAGAGAAAATTACAGAAATGTCTGAAAAATTGATAATGCAGGCTTGCCAAAGTCAAGAGGTTAGGGAAGAACCTCCTATTGGACATGTACTAGAGATAACTCCTGCAGAATTTGTCGAAAGGCGTTCTCGGGGTTGGAACCCATTCCTTTTGGATGTTAGAAGGGAAAATGAGGCGACAATCGTCAGTTTGCCAGGAACTGATTTACGGATTGAACATATTACCGTTCCTGCAAATGCAGAAGATTTGCCAAAGGATTGTGATTTGGTCGTTTACTGTAGAAGCGGAGGTCGTTCGGATGCCGTCGCTAGATGGTTAGGCCAGTCTGGATGGGACAGAGCTAGGGTTTGGAATATGGTTGGTGGCATTCACCTTTGGGCGGATCAGGTAGATTCTGCAGTTCCAAAGTATTGAGTGCCTCTATTGTGGTATAAATACTCCCTGTAAGTCGTTTAATTGTGGTATCAAGGGAGAAAATAACTATTTTACCTAAAAGCCCACAATATTTTTTTGTAATTGTGGTGTTCTTATTATCAGTATTGCTTTTGATTGTGGTTATTTATGATTAATTTTGACGGAAATAATGACCTGTGAGATGGATACCTCAGCCTATAGTGGTGTAATACTGAGCCATACAGCGATTGTTTGTTGTACTAGTTGACACTAGGAGTAAGCGTGACTGGGCGACGAGGGATATGGCGTTGCCCTTCTTGCAACACACACCAGACTTGGAAATCGCGTGAACGAGGAACAACAAGATTGGACCGTAAGTGCACATTCTGTAACACTAGAATCAGAGTCACCCTAGATCGTTCCGATAGTGGCAGAGGGAGAAAGCAACAAGCAGAGGTATGGGAGAGGCCATTTGACACTTCGATGCAGGAGTTACAAGATGAAGCAGATCTTCGGAATTCAGACGGAGTTGAACTAGACTCAGAGGGGAAGAGCACTGGCCCTGTGAGTCAACAGGACTTACCTCCTCTTTGGGGTGGCGGGTGGAGGCCGAAGCGGCCTTTGGAGTTCTCCTCACCTTTACCGCAAGAAACTGCTAGATCAGAATTGATGAGATTTCTTGTTGAAAGGCACGATGGACACATAGAGTCGGCCTTTGAATGTTGGAATTCACTGAATCCACCTGAACGATTTAATGGAACGAGTTTTCATGAATTTAGTGAATCGTTTTGCAACTCGTTTGAAAGCAGTTTGGCTGAAAGAGTATACGAACCGGGATTGGCGGCTCTTGCGAAACAAGAAATCATCCCTCGCAGAACAGGTAGTTCCTATCTCGATAGACGCGCAATACGTATGATGAGGGATATCGCGCTATGTCTACGTAGAATCGCACATACTGCCTCAATAAGTGTTGAAGATAGATTTCAATGGCAAAGATGGATGCACAGAACTCGCGCTTTAGATGAACATCTGAAAGACTTGTTCATGGATGGAGTAAAAACTCCTGATGGAAGTCAATTTGGAGGTAAAGGATTCCGTTCGACTTGGCAAGAAGGCGTAGTGGCATGCGCGACCTCAATGAGTAGAGCTATTGATCTCAGCGAAGATTCGATTGCTTATGCTGATGTGGTTGCCCCAATGATCAGAGATGTAGGTCTAGCACTCTCTATGGGTCAGACACCTCTAGAAATTTTCAACGCCCAAATGGGTAAGTCGAATTCCTACATGGATGGTGGAGTTGATTCTGCAGGAGGGAGGGATTTGCATGTCGGTAATTGGCACAAAAGAGTTCTACCACCAACTGCCCCACTACCAATAGCAAGTGCTACCGCTACCGGTGTTGCACTTGCGGCAAATAGGCTTGCAAGACCTCGTTTTCATCTAGCACCAGTTGGTGAAGGTTGCAGTAGTAGTGGGGAATTTTGGGAAGCCATGAATCTAGCTGGTGCCAGAGGTCTACCAATTTCCTTTATGATTCAAAATAATCAGATCGCCCTTGATACTTTCACGGCCGGGCAATCTGGCGCTGAAACCTTCGGAGACAAGGGTCATTCAATGGGGATTCCTTCTTGGAGCATAGATGGTTCTGACCCCGCAGAATTTCACACATCGACCGCTGTTGCTCGTGAATTCGCCCTAGAGGGAGGCGGTCCGACTCTAATTCACGTTGAGACGATGCGAGGTTGTGGCCACGCACATCATCATGATGACCTCTACTTAGGGGCAGCAAGTGGGAACCCTCCTGGATACGTAGATAGGGAGTTGCTAACTTATTGGTCAAACAAAGACCCACTTCCTAACCATCGTGATTTATTGGTTAGATTGGGGGTAAGTGAAAGTAAACTTAGCAAAATGGAAGCAGAGGAGCAAGCATTGGTAGATGTCGCTCGAAAAGAAATGGAAGAAACGGCATGGCCGGAAGGAAATTCGGTGACTAAGGGTGTGACTTCGCTTCACGATGCCGCAACTCATTCTGAACAGTTCGACCGCTTCGGGGTGAGCCTTTCCGGAGGAGAGGGCCCAGTCCCTATCGGGGAGGTAGATGTCGAATTCTCGGATGCTGCGAACTCTTGGACATATAGCAAGGCAATACAGAATGGGATGGTAAGCCTTGCTGACAAATATGGAGATTCAATTGTCTTCATGGGAGAAGATATGGAAGTAGCCGGAGCCTTTGGAATGAATCTACCATTGAAAGCAAGAGGTCATTCGAACAAATTACTCGACATGCCTTTGTCTGAGGCGATTATCATACATTCAGCAACAGGAGCAGCTCTAGGTGGTATGCGACCTTTGGCAGAAATCCAGTTTGGAGGCTTTGCCGCTTTAGCGATGAATCCGCTAATCAATAATGCAGCCCAACTCAGATGGAGATGGGGAGCCGAAGTTCCACTGACTGTTCGAATACCACTAGGGGGAAAAACTCGCAGTGGGCCTTTCCATGCAAATATGATTGAATCATGGTTTGCAAATGACCCTGGTTTGATAATCGTATTTCCGTCTACGCCACAAGACGCCTACGACCTGTTGGTTGAGTCGCATGCCTTGAATGACCCAGTAGTATATCTTGAGCACATAGGACTCTATGGATTACGAGGAGGAAATACCGGTTGGGGACATTCAATTAACCAGATTGTTGACACCGATTCAGTTCATCAACGCCTTGCCAATGGTGATAATAGCATAGGTGAGGCTAGAGTTGTGCGGGGTGGTAAGGATGTCACGATTATAACTTGGGGAGCTATGATCCATGTTGCATTGGAAGCGGCTGAAGTGGCTGCAAAACGTGGCATTGAGGTAGAAATTGTTGATTTGCGGACAATATTGCCATTCGATGCAAAAACCTGTATCGAGTCAGTCCGAAGAACCGGGCGTCTAATCGTTTTGCAAGAGTCTCAATACACCGGAGGGCTTGGGCACACAGTTAGTAGTAGAATCCTAGAGGAAGCATTCTGGAACCTGGAAAATGCACCAGTGGTAATCGGAGCATTAGACACTCCTGTTCCATTCTCTCCCCCGTTGGAAGACCACACTATTCCTACATCCGAGCTAGTGACCAGACACATCAGGAGGATGTGCGAATGAGAGAGATGGACTCAAACATCATGAGCGGGGGCCGATGAGCGTGGTAGAGATGCTAGACTCCGATCCGATTCTGGTCCTGATTGGATTCGTCTTATTGATGGCCGGCGGTGAAGGAATTGTCCAGGGAGCGGTGCAAATAGCATACCGACTACGAGTCCCTCCATTATTGGTTGGATTCACCATCGTTGCAATCGGGACTTCTCTCCCTGAATTAGCCGTAGCAATTGAGGCAATTGCTCAAAATGAGCCCGATATTGCTATTGGAGGAGTCTTAGGGTCTAATGTTGCCAACGTTATGTTGGTTCTTGGTACCGCTTGCATGCTTGGGTCAGGTGATGAGGCAGGGGTAGGAATACGACGAGACTCAGTCGCTGTAATCTTGGCGACTATTCTGCTAACAGCCTTCGTTTATTATGGCTCGATACCTGTTGAAGGAGGAGCATTCATGCTGATTTTACTGGTGAGTTACTACGCCTATGCATATCGTTCTTCTAAAGGCAAAGCTGATGCAGAGGAGCCAGAAGAAACCTGGCTTCCGGAAAATATACTACTTGCTGTATTCGCAACAATCGCAGGCGGTGTAATGATTTGGCAGGGAGCCATTTTCCTTCTTGATGGAGCTACTGGTCTAGCGGATACATATGACATACCTACTGCGATTGTTGGACTTTCATTAGTAGCCTTAGGGACTTCTTTACCAGAGTTAGCAGTCACTCTAATTGCGGCTATGAGAAATCAAGGTGGCGTCGCGGTAGGCAACGTATTGGGCTCTAATGTAATGAATATCCTTGGAATCTTGGGTACGGCTTCCGTAATCGGGGGAGGAATCGAAATTGCCTCGAAGTTTGAAGGGCGAGATATATGGGTGGTTATCCTAACATCTAGTTTAGTTGCAGCTATGTTACTCGACGATAGAGAAATTGGACCAAGAGTAGGTGCCACTATGGTAATCGGATATCTCGCCTACATGTCATTCCTCTATTACAGCACAACACTAGGTTGAGGAGCGGATTTTGTACGATTTCCTTGCCCTAACGGCTAAGGCTGGAAGGCCTGTGGCGGCATCATGGTTGAGTTCGCATTGTCCGAGGAGCAAGAGATGCTTCGTGAGTTGGCTCACGAATTTGCAATGGATATTGTTAGGCCGAATGCAGAGCACTGGGATGATAAATCAGAATTTCCTACTGAAGCAATTGCAGAGGCTCATGCGTTAGGTCTCACCAACCTACACATCCCTGCTGAATACGGAGGGATGGGAATGGGGATTCTTGACGAAGTATTGGTCTCTGAGGAATTTTCTTGGGGTGATCCAGGATTTGGCACAGCCGCATATTCGAATGGATTGACGGTAGGGCCAGTAATTACTGGCGGCACTGAGGAACAGAAAGCCGAATATCTCGGAAGATTGGTGAAAGAGCCATTGATAGCATCCTATTGCGTGACCGAACCCGGTGCAGGCAGTGACGTTGCAAGCATACAAACTACCGCTGTTCGAGATGGCGATCATTACATCCTGAATGGCCAGAAGATGTGGATTACAGGTGCAGGTCAAGCCGATTGGTTCTTCGTTTTGGCATATACAGACAAGTCTGCTGGATACAAGGGAATGAGTGCATTCATTGTCGAGAGTTCATGGGATGGAGTTTCCCTTGGAAAGAAAGAAACTAACATGGGTCAAAGGGCTTCAGATACTAGAGCTGTAATCTTCGAAGATGTTCATGTCCCTGTTGAGAATCTAATTGGTGGAGTTGAAGGAGCGGGTTGGTTCAACGCAATGAAGGCATTTGACCTATCACGACCTAATGTGGCTGCTCAAGCAGTTGGATGTTCTCGAGCCGCCTACGAATATGCTCTACAATATGCCGATGAACGCAAGACCTTTGGCAAGAAATTACATGAACATCAGGCAATTCAATTCATGTTGGCTGATATGAAAACAAAAATTGAGGCAAGTAGATTGCTGACTTGGCGAACTGCATGGGAAGTTGATAATGGAATCAAGAATACAGAAAGTGCCGCTCATGCAAAGCGTTTTGCTGCTGATTCATGTATGGAAATAACTACTGATGCGGTGCAAGTCTTCGGAGGTTATGGTTACTCAGAAGAATATCCAGTAGCGCGATTAATGCGCGCTGCAAAGGTTCTGCAAATTTACGAAGGAAGCAGTCAAGTTCAACGGATGATCATTGGAAGAGAAATACTCAGAGACCTGTGAATCAGCCCTAGGGGCTGAATAGTCAACGGACCGCTTTATTGAAATCACCTTCTCCGTACCGAGGGGTTGGTTCACATGCTTGTATCTGATGAAACCCGAGGTCGATTAATAGCATTCACAGTACTCGCTATGATGCTTGTTCCAGCTCTTGCGGCTGCAGCTCCCACTGTGTCGGATCAATCTCAAACACCAACATATTCTGAGCAAATCGGTGATTGGTGGGAAAATACAAACATGGACAAAGATAGAGATTACATTCACGATGCAATCTGGATTGCTGCAAAAAACAACCACTACCAATACCTCGATGAAAATGGTCGAATTTCAGTAATTGTTGACTTTGACCACACACCAACTGAAGCCGATCAAAAGATGCTTGAAAGTGAATTGGATTTCCAGACCCAATTCAGATATTGGTTAATTGATTCGATTGCCGGCACAGTTGAATTGGATAGAATATACGAATTAGTTGAACTACCAGGAGTTGTATTCATTGAATTAGATGGAAGATTAGAGGTTCAGATGGAGGATGTAGTTCCTACTCATGGTGTCGATTTAGTCTGGCAGGATACTGGCTACACTGGCGCTGGAGTTACCATGGCAATAATAGACACCGGAATCGATGGAAATCACACGGCATTGGACGATCTGGATGATGACAATACCACAAATGACCCAAAAATAGTGGCCTTTTATGATGCAATTAACAACCCTGGGGCAACTAATGGAACTGAGATATTCCCCTATGATGACAATGGTCATGGCACCCATTGTGCAGGCATCACTGCTGGCACCGGGGCCCCCGACTATCAGCACATAGGTGTGGCCCCAAAAGCAAACCTTGTGGGCGTCAAGGTTCTAGACGGAGGTGGCAGTGGGTCTTTCGCTGCAGTCATGGCGGGAATGGAATGGACCGTAGAGAAAAGACATGAGTTCAACATCAGGGCAGCCAGCATGAGCCTCGGGGCCCTCACTGGAGCAATCGAATGGACATCCTCAGAGGAAGAGTCAGTGAACAGAATGGGAAATGAGATGATGAGAGCAGGGGTCACTCTATTCATCGCAGCTGGAAACAGCGGAGGAACCGGAACGATAGGGACGCCGGGGAGTGCTGAGGATGTCATAACCGTCGGTTCGCTGGACAAAGATACTGCAATTGCAGTCTACTCAAGCCAAGGGCCAACAGAGGAAGGCAGGGTCAAGCCCAACCTAGCGTTTGTTGGGAGCAGCGTCAACGCACCCGATGCCAACACCGGAGATGGATACGTCGCATTGTCTGGCACTAGCATGGCAACGCCTGGTGCGGCTGGTGTTGCTGTTTTGATGTATCAGGCTAATCCCGACTTGAGTCCCTTCGATGTGCGCAATATAATGCAAGAGACCTCAACATACAGACAATGCCACTACATGCTCGCGAACGAGCCGTGTGCAGAGGACCTCATACCGAAGAACAGGCAGAATAACGTCTATGGCCATGGTCATGTGAATGCTCAGCCAGCAGTCGAGGAAGCTGCCAATTACTTCTACGAATTGAGCATGTCATTGAACGTTACTTTGGAAAGCGAATATGGACAAGATAACCGCGTTCACATTGGACAAGGTGAAACGATTGTATTCAATTTGGAAGGAGGAGTTCAAAGAGTACAATGGCGAACTTGGGATATGAGAGACAATTGGATGGATTTAGCTGAATTTACTATTGGTGACGAGCACTTTGAGGTGACGCATGACCTACTGGTAGATCGACTTCGATTCCTTCCCAACAATACGGTAGAAGGCGAACAAGTTATTCTCGTACGAGCAATATCTGGTGACCAAGCCTCAACCAATCTTGCCATAGGAATTCTGATTATAGGTGAAGAAAAAATAACTCAATCCGATTCTGAAAGTTCCTTCATTGGAATCGTAGTTGGAATCTTGGCTCTACTGGTTCTAGTACTTCTCAGTGCACTAATTTTTGCAGGAATTCAACTCCGCGACAGAGGATTCTTCGAAAAAGATGATGAATATTTTCAAGATGGCGAATTAGTGGAAGAAATCTTCTCCGAAGCAGAAACCTCTCAATCCGAATCAGGATAGTCTCAGGTCACCCCGTCCTAATGCTCAAACATGGGTGCTTATTCGACTTATTATGGGTCAGACTAGGGGCATCTATGCCTCAATTGTTTTGATTATGCTAATGGCTCCATTAGTTTCCTCTTCCATTAGTGTTGATTCTTCCCGCAGAGGTGGTCTAGATTTCAATGGAGATTGGGTCGCCTCAGTTGAACCTGAAATTCATTTTGAGTGGTGGCTCGACTGGAGTAGAGACAAGGATGGTAATTCTATTGACGACCGGCTAGAATGGTTGATTCTACAACCTAGCGAAATACAAAATCAATGGTGGAAACGAGCATCGTCTGGATATGCTAGAGTTTTCATAGACTACGACCATCACCCAACAGATGCAGATATTTCAGCACTTGAAGAACTGAACGTTGAGGTTACTTTCAGATTTAGTTATCTAGACACTGTGGCGGCTTCCGCTCCTTTCGACTCAATCCTAGGACCTGATGGAATCCTTTCTTTACCTGGTGTAGTGATGATTGAAGATCTAGGGCTTGCGGAACCAAACATGCATCAAGCAGTTCCAAACATGGGAGTTGACGTCGTATGGAATGACCTAGGTTTAGATGGAACTGGAGCGGTGATTGCTGTACTTGATACGGGAGTGAGAGGGGATCATGAAGGACTCAATGATATGGATGATGACCCATTTACCTGTATCGACGAACCACCTGACCCCTTAGATCCAAATCCAGAGCCGATTCCCGCAGACTGTGATCCAAAAATCATAGCATTTTTCGATGCTGTGTTTACTGATCAAGAATTAGACCCCTCAGAATCTTATGACTCAGGAACTCACGGAACTCATGTTGCAGGTATTGCAGCTGGTAGTGGCGGGGGACAAGTAGATCCTACAACCGGAGAGAAATATGTAGGGGCAGCACCTGGTGCATGGTTAATCAACATCTTAGCATGTTGTGATGGAGATATTGAAGACATTATGCAGGGCGCCCAATGGGCAATAGATAACAAGGAAAAATATGGCATCAATATCTTGACTTCCTCGCTGGGAGAGCAGCAATTTGAGATTCATGTCGATAATGACGGTAGTTCTGCTTGGAGTCGCCAAATGGATGCCGTTGTAGAGGCTGGGATCATTACTACTCTCTCTGCCGGAAACGAATTCGGAGGGGCGACTTTTGCTGGATGTAATACAATCGATAGCCCCGGAGATGCTGCTTTACCCGTAACCGTAGCCAGTCTCGATAAGGACCTAGGGCTAGCAATTTACAGTAGTAGAGGATACACTTCTGACTTGCGAGTAAAGCCGGATGTAGCAACCATAGGATCTAGCATAATGGCTCCTGATGCGGCAACAAATGATGGATACACAAGTAAATCTGGAACTAGTATGGCAACCCCATTGATGGCTGGAATTGCCGCTTTAATGGTACAAGCAAATCCAGACATCACCCCCTCTGAATTCAAAGATATCATTGCAGCCTATTCAATCGAAAGAGAAATTGTTCTCTTAGATGATCCGGGGTTCAATGACTGTAGTGTTGTTGAGACTCGGCCGGATAATGAGTTTGGATATGGACAAGCGGATCCAATTGTATTTGTTGAGGTAGCAGGAAGTATTGATCGTTCACTTAATGTTACAATGGATATTGATACTCTGCAGGTAATTCAAAATCAAAGCCAAATTACAGGGATTGCAAGTGGATTACCTTCGGGCTCAGAGGGCAGAGTGGAGGTAAGAGTGGGCGGTGCAGAATGGCGCGAAGCAAAAGATGAGTCGAACGATGGGGATTGGACAAGTTGGAGTATATTACTAGAACCTCACAATAATTCAGGTAATACTACAATCTTTGCAAGATTATACCTTGATGACGATCACATATCACCTATTGATGCTAAAAGAGTAATACTAATTGATGAAGTAGCCACAAATCAGGAAAAGGGACTGAATGAAGAATCACTATTGATTGTATTATTTGGAGCGTTGATTTTCTTAGTCCCAGTTATTGGAGTTGCAATTTACTTCAATCGCAGATCGATTTGGAGTGCAACTTCTGATGAGGATTGACAGAGGGATTGTACTAGCCGCTGGGGCTAGTAAGCGCCTTGGTAGCCACAAGGCATTGATAGAA
>DAMG01000023.1 GCA_002497025.1 Euryarchaeota archaeon UBA126 | reverse complement strand
ATACGAGAACGCCCAGAACTGAACTTCTTCATCGCCTTGTCTCTTTGTTTCTGATTCATACCTCCGTGAAGAGTAGTAAAGGAAGAACCGATTTCTTTCATCTGGTCTCCTAGTCGATTTACTCCTGCTCTGGTTCTGCAGAAAATTATGCTTCGACCACATTTGTCTGTAACCTTTGCACAAAGCTTTGCCTTACGATTGGATTTTACATTCCAAAAGAAATGACTCATACTATCCATGCTAATCTCTTTTGGACCGATTCCAATCTCCACTGGGTCGGTTTGGTATTTTTCGACAATTTTCTTGACATCGTCATCCAGAGTTGCACTGAATAGAATGGTTTGCCGTTCTGGTCTGCACTTATCCATAATCGAGCAAACCGGTTCCATGAATCCCATGTCGGCCATTCTGTCTGCTTCATCCAGAACAACAATCCCAACGTCATCCAGACGCAGTGCTTTCCTATCCAAGAGATCGATTAGGCGACCAGGACATGCAACTAGTATGTCTGATCCTTGATTCAGTTTCCTAAGTTGTCCTTTGTAAGGAGTTCCACCGTATACAGAAAGGACATCTAGGTCGACTGTACGAGCTAATGGCTGCAGAACTTGACGAATCTGTTCAGCTAATTCTCTGGTAGGGGTCAATATCAGTGATGTTGGCCTCTTCGACTCGGCTTCGGGGGTGAGAGAAATCAAGGGAAGACCGAAAGCGAGGGTCTTACCGGAACCAGTTGGTGCCCTACAACAGATGTCTTTGCCAAGCATGGCATCGGGAATTGCTTCCGTCTGAACCTCGAAAGGCTCCTCTATGCCTTGCTGAGCCAAAACTTCGATCAAGCTTGGCTCGATTCCTAAATCTGAAAATCGAACCAACTCTATCCTCTAAGCCGAGGCGCGATGCACTCTCTATTTAGTATGGGGAGTAAGTATTCTATTGGCGACGACTCAAAATTAATCGCTGAGCACCCAATCCGCGAGATATGCAAAGGAGGGCTGTTGCCTCTCTATTCTCGCTGCTGCTGCTGGTGGTAACCTTCAGTGGGTGTATCGCTGGAGGCGATGGTAGCTCGGATGATGGGGGTAGCGACATGCCTACTGTCGATGACTTCCAAGGGATGGATTACATCGAATGCATGGACCATGAAGACATGGAGAGATGTTGGAATGTATTCGTTCCCAAGACGGTAGATTTGTCACAAGAAGTTCCGATGGTAATCGATTTGCATGGTAACACTCTCACAATGCAAAATCAACGCGATCTTTCAGAATTTGATGACCTTGCTGAGGAAAACGGCTTCATCGGAGTTTGGCCTCAAGGATACGATAACTCTTGGAATTCAGGATACTGTTGTAGTACAGCGGGTGAACTTGGATTGAATGATACTGGATTAATCTTGGAAATAATCGATAGAGTAGTATTCAACCACTCAATTGACGAGAGCAGAATATACCTTACTGGATGGTCAAATGGTTGTTCTTTGAGCCAAAAATTAGCTAACGATCACAGCGATGTTTTCGCTGCAATCGCTTGCATGTCTTACTACCTCCTAGACGACCCAAGTCCACAATATTCACCAATACCAATCATGGAGATCCATGGATTAGAGGACCAGATAATTCTGTATTCTAACGATGCTATTCATCTTCCAAATATGGATGCCCAAAAACATGGAGCGCTCCAAAATCTACAACAATGGGGGCAAATGAACGGGTGCGATGATAAGACTCCTGATTCACACTCACCGACCGTTTTCTATTCCGTTCAATCATACACAAACTGTGCAAACAATACAGTCGCTTCTCTAGTTACCATATACGCAGCAGATCACAATCCGTATGAGGAAAGCTACGACATATTCCCTGGTAATGGTGGCACTGTGGATACCAACGGAATAGCTTGGGAATTCCTGTCTCAATTTTCGAAAGACCTTGAACCTGAAGAATGAGAATTCGGATTCATCGACTGTGTAGGTCAGATTAATGGACTATCGCTCAATGGATTTCACATGCCCAGATTACAGACTGGAGACCCTGCTCCAAATATCTCATTACCCGCAATTGATGGAACCACCTTTGAAATGGAGTCTATGAAAGGAAAAAGGGTGATTTTCACATTTTTCCGATTCTCTTCTTGTCCATTTTGCAACATCAGAATTGATAGATTAATGAAGCGCTGGAACGAATTTCCTGAGGATACGGTGATGGTGGGAGTTTTCGATGCAAATATCGACGAGCTAACAAAGCGAATGGGTAAGAGAAACATACCATTCACAATCGTTGCTGATGAGACCTACGAACATTTCGAAAACAATGGAGTTACCAAGTCTTTAGGGAAATTCATGTGGGGTGCAATGCGTTCTCCACTGACATTTATGCAAGCAACTCTCAAAGGATATGTTCCCATGACTTTTTCAATTTCAAAAATGTCAACAATACCTGTTGATATTTTGATTGGGGAAGATGGAAATGTTGTCGAGGCGCACTATTGCAAGGACACAGTAGACCATATTCCAATTGACAGACTTATTTCATTTGCAAAGGATCAATAATTACAGAAGTAACTCTTCACGATGAAGGGTTATTATGGGACTTTACAATCGAAGCAATATGAACATTCTACCTGATGAAGACCTCCCCTTCGATGCGAATATGTTAGACCGCTTAGCAATGGTAGCAATCCGTGTCGGACTTAACCTACAACCAGGACAAGATCTAATCATCACAGGACCGGTCGAAGCCCTGCCTCTAATCCGCAGAATTTCTGCTGAAGCCTACAAGAATGAAGCAGGGGTTGTGTCTACAATTTTGAGCGATGATGAGTTACAACTTACCCGCTATGAGCACGCTACCGATGAGAGTCTTGACCGTGCTCCTGATTGGATGTTCAAGGCGATGGGAGAAGCCTACAATGACAACACTGCAAGGCTTGCTGTATCAGCCGCTAACCCTCTACTTCTGGCTGAGCAGGACCCTGCTCGAGTCGCAAGGGCTGGAAAGTCGATGTCAATGGCTGCGAAGCCGGCAATGGAGCCGATTACTAATTTCGTAACCAATTGGAATATCGTATCCTATCCTGGTCTTGCATGGGCGAAGCAAGTATTCCCTGACAAGAATGATGACGACGCAGTAGCCGCTCTAGCGGAAGCAATTTTCTCAATTTCCAGAGTTGATAATGATGATCCAATTGCTGCGTGGAAAGAACACCAAGCAACATTAACCACACGTCAAGAATGGATGAATGAACAAAATTTCCACTCCCTTCATTACACTGCACCAGGGACCGATCTAACGCTTGGCCTAGCAGATGGTCACGCATGGAAGGGCGGAGCCAGCACATCACGAAATGGAATTACATGCACTCCAAATATTCCAACTGAGGAAGTCTTCACAACCCCTCACGCTGATCGAGTAAACGGTACAGTTCGTGCTTCCAAACCACTGGTTCATAGAGGCACACTAATCGATGGAATTGAAGTTCGATTTGAAGAAGGAAAAATTGTCGAAGCTAAAGCAGATATTGGTGAGGAAGTTTTCCTACAATTGATTGACACCGATGAAGGAGCAAGAAAACTCGGCGAGGTTGCTTTGGTACCTCACTCATCTCCAATCAGTGCTTCTGGACTACTATTCTACAATACGCT
>DAMG01000056.1 GCA_002497025.1 Euryarchaeota archaeon UBA126 | reverse complement strand
GGTGACCAGTTTGTGGACTTCTCCAATTTCGAAATCCATGTTGTCGTGGGTCAGGACCACTCCCTTTGGGTTTCCAGTTGTCCCAGATGTGTAAATCAGCGAAGCTACATCATCAGGCTTCACAGCAGCGATTCTTTCCATCACAACAGAGTCCGCTAATCCTGACCCCATTGCTATGAATTCAGACCAAGAAATCGCCTTGGAGTGGTCCATTTTTACTCCGTCCATTACAACGGCCATCTCGACTTTTTCAAGCCCATCAAGTACCGCACTTAGCCTGTTTGAGCACATCTTCGAAGGATCGCCACCGTCCATGGGATTGTTTCCTACAAAGACTACCTTGGAATCGGAGTTCCCAACAACCCAGTCAACTTCCTCTGGAGAACATGTGTGATAGACACCTACCGCAGCCCCTCCTGCCATGTTAGCAGCGCAGTAGGATGCATACCATTCTTTCCTGTTGTATGAGTAGATACTGAGGTTGTCCCCGCTTTCAAAACCCATTGCGATTAGTGATTTCGCCACGTCCATTGTGTAGTTGCTAAACTCGGCCCACGTGGTGGTGTCCCAATTGCCAGCCGCGTCCTTTGAAGAAAGAGCAGGCTCATTGGCATATTTCTTGGCGTTCGAAAGTAGATACTCCGGCGTTATCATAGCGGACATGAGACTTGACAATGGATATCTTGACTTAATTGTTTACTAGTGTAATAATTGGAACTTAGTAAGTTTCATTACACTACAGTTTAGTAATTTAAGGTAAAACATTTCTGACATTTTTCTTCCAATCTTCGCCTTTATTTCTGTTTGCAAGAGGAGATGCCGGGGATGGATGCCAACAGGTAGTAACCGATATATCGATTCCGGAAAGAGCATTCAGTGCTCTTTTTTCAGAATATCTGCCGACCCCTATAACTCGTTCAATCTGCATTATATCCACTACCTCTCTGAGATGTTCATCACATCTCTCTAGCAAGGCCTTAGTGGTAGGTCCGGTAATCTTGTCAGGCGTGATATTAGTTGCTCTTTCTCCAGAGAATAACATCAATGGACAGTGATTGAGTAAGAAAACCGATTTGAAAATTGACTCAGCAGAGCCGTATTCATTCGCTAGAAGGCCCCATAGTCTGGTACCACTAACTTCTTCCTTGGGCCAATCAAGTCCAGATATCGGTCTCTTTGGGTGAGGCTTCCTAGGCCGTCCAACTTCAAGATTTGTGATTTTCAAGAGGTCTCGAACAACACTTGTTGCAGCGAAAGGGATTCCCATCTGACCCATACCATGTGGCCCAGGATTCATGCCAAGAAGCAGTGTTTTTGCTCCCCCTCCGGATGCCAATTCTAAGTAGGCACGATGTGGTTCCCAAGCATATGCCAGCGGATTATAAACCGCATCAACTGAACCTTCTTTGACCAAAGAGTCAGCGAATTTTTCTACATCATCACGTAATTTCGAGGAAGCCTCAATCATCCTTTCAACAATCATTCAATCGCCTACTGCTTTACATCTCCAACCATGGCGTCGGAGACTTGTTGTAACTCATCGGGAGTGATTGGAAAAACCGTTTGTGCCGAACCGGCAGCACCCCAAACTAAGTCATATTGCAAGAGATCTTCATCCATCAGCACAGTACAGGGCTTGATATGACCAAAGGGAGGAACTCCACCGGGGGCATATCCGGTATTCTCAGAGATGTATTGGGGATCAGTCATACTAGGTTTGTAACCTAGTAATCGTTTCAATTTCTTTTTGCGGTCAACCCGATTTGCTCCACTTGTGATTACTACAACTGCTCCATCTTTTCCTGCGAAGACAATCGACTTAGCTATGTGAGCGACCTCGCAACCCAATTGATCAGCAGCATCTTGGCTTGTACGGGTGCCTTCTTCGTAATGACGAGCAGCAGGAGTGTAACCGATTTTTGCGCACTCGGCTAACCACGCATCGTGCCCATCCATGACCACTCATGTGAGGCCTTTGACTTGATTTTTTGTGAATAGCATTGAAGCAGAAATCCTCGTCTATGACCCGCACAATTCATCAGCAGAAGTCAGGCGAGTATCGCCATGGAGTGGCCACCGGGACCGTATGAGTACGCGATGTTCGCGTTGCTCTTGATGACAATCCCGGTTCAACGATTGCTAACTCGTGATGAGGTACACATGCGCGTTCCATTGCGCGGACTTCTAGATGAAATTCGAGACAAAGGATACTGGTGGCACATTGCTCTCTATGTCTTGATGTTCCTATACAAGGCAATAATCGATCATCACAATGAACCTATGAAGGCTAGAGTGGGTGGTTATACACATTGGATTCATACAATCGAAGGTGACTGGACTCTTTGGGTTCAGGAGACTTTCTACAGCGATTTATTGACTGACTTGTTGAGCGCTCATTATCTCTTCATGTATTTGTTTATGATTTGGTTTTCACCAATGTACTACATCCTATCTAGAGACGAAGTCATGGCCGATAAGGCCGCCTTGAATTATTTCGTAATCTATTTGTTGGCAGTTCCTATGTATTTGTTCTTCAACGTCGAGGTGACAAGTAGTTTCATCCCTGGAATGGAAGCTCCACTTTACCATGATGAATTCACTTTGGACTTCTTCACTACGCATGATCCAATGGATAATGCAGTTCCAAGTTTACATATCGGTTTGCCAATTTCCTTACTTATCCTAAATCGCCTGCATTGTCGTGAACTCGGAATTGAGATCAAAGATTGGAGACATCGTGAATTCGATATTTTCGTTATGGCCAATGTTGCAATCTACTTCTTCTCGATTCAATACCTCGGAATTCACTGGGTAGTTGACATAATTCCTGGAATAATTCTTGCAATCGTTTGCGCAATGTTTTGTCACTCCATGCAACCTATTCTTAGGAAAACAGCATTGAAAGATTGGAAAGAATTGCTACCTGACCGTAAACAATCAATCTTCGCCGCTGTTTCTGTTTTGCTATTCAGCGGAGTTCTGATTTTCGGTGCAATAGATGGCCCCGGTGCAGATGAAGATATACCCAATTATCGAGTAGGTAACGGAGATGTAAAACTTGACACAATTGAAGTTCACAGTCTTTCACACTCTGTGGGTGTTGAGATTCGAAATGTGGGTGAGAATTCAGTAGAGGTTATGGTTGTAGATCGAGACCAAGTCGTACCTTATTCTGATAGAGGAATAATCGATTGGGACTCGATAATTGCAGAATCTACTATCGATTCTAACTTCCGCCTATCGTCACTTGCTGAAGGTGAATTATTGAAAACAGAAGTAGAGATTGAATCATTATTTGATTCATATTTGGTACTACTTAGAGTATCGGAATCATCAGACGGAATTGCTGAAGTCCGTGTTACAATGGAATATGTTGATGATGAATTAATTTGGAGTGCATTACTTGCCAGTTTACCATCCTTCATTATCTTTGGAATTGTGGTTGAGGGGTATGTTAATCGCTCAAAGCAAGTTGTAAGCGACGATATTGCCGATGTAGATTCCTGATAGTATTCCGCTTCCCATCCACAGTCCAATTCTGAATGGTGGTAAATGGCTAGTTTGTATCGAGATAGTACTACTAATCCAGAAAATGATTACAGGAACCATCCACACAAAGAAAAGAGCGATTGGAAAGTAAGAGATTGACATTCCGATCCAGATGCCAGAGATCATCTCCACTTTTCGTTCAGTGGCGGAATCCGGCAGAAATAGTAAACCAATTGCCAAACAGGCACTAAGTCCAACTGGACCCATCAGCGATGACTCATCAAAAAAAGAGTGTTCGACTAGATATGGCAATGAGCCAGCCACTAATCCCATTGAAAGAGGATAAAACCAGAGGCTAGTAGGTCGCCTTCCGTCCCAATGCATGATAATGTGCGACTGAAAGTCCCACATCAAGGTGCTGAATTTATGCGGAAGGTTTTCTTTAGATTTCAGGACCTCATCAGTTCATGGCGAAGGGCCAGATAGTCGCGGGATGCCTTGCTCCACACCCTCCACACCTAGTTTATGCGGACAACCCGCCGCAAAATGAGGCGTATTCTGAGGGAGGTTGGGAAACACTTCGATGGGGTTACCAACGTCTCGCTAGAAAATTGAAGGATATTGATTATGATGCGATTGTAATCTTCACCCCACATTGGCAGACCTACATAGGAACTCATTTCTTAGGTCTGCCCGAATTCAAGTCAAAATCGGTTGACCCGGTATTCCCGAATTTATTCCGCTATAACTACGATTTACAAGTCGATGTGGAGCTCTCTGAAGCCATGCGAGATGCTGCCTCTGAGGAAGGCATAATCACCAAGATGATGACAAATCCAGATTTCAGAGTCGATTATGGAACTATTACCAGTTGCCATTTACTAAACCCCGAATGGGACAAGCCTATTGTGACAATTTCCAGTAATCGAAATACTCACTATTACTCTCCTGAAGTAATGATTGAGCAAGCAACTGCACTCGGTCGCGCTTGTGCAAAGGCGATTGAGGAAAGTGGCAAGCGCGTAGTACTGGTTGCAAGCCACTCACTTTCTCATCGCCACTTTGTCGAAGAAGCACCATTACCTGAAGATATGAGCAAGGAGCATATCTACAATCACAGCCAATACGTTTGGGATATGAAAATCGTTGAGATGATGCGTGAGGGAAAGAGTCGAGAAGTAATTGATATCATGCCAGAATTCACCGAGCAAACAATTGCTGAAACAGAGGGTGGTGGCTTGATTTGGATGCTCGGAGCAATGGGATTCCCTGACTTCCCTGCTGAGATTTACGGCTACCAATCTGTAATCGGAACGGGAAACGTAATCGCTTGCTGGGATCCAAACGACGATACCCGTGAGTATGTTCTTTGAGGTGAGATGATGAGTGAAACAAATGAACCTGAGATTCTCTTTGGAATCTATTGTCCACCTCATCCACAACCACTTCTTTCTCCTGATGCAAGTGAAGGATACAGCAATCTTCGAGCCGCTTACGATGAATGCCGAAAGCGAATTGAAGAAAGCGAGGCAGATATCATAATCGTTTATTCAACCACATGGCCAAGTATCATTGGGCATCAAATTCAAGCCTTGGAAAAGGCGGTATGGACTCATGTCGATGACGATTTCCACTATCTTGGTAGTATGCCGTATGAATTCCAAATGGATACTCAATTCGCTCATTCAATGAGGGAGAATTGTGAAAAGAGAGGTTTGGAAGCTAGAACGGTCGAGTACGAAGGATTCCCAATCGACACTGGCTCTGTGGTTGCTTTGCAATTATTGAACCCTGAAAATCGAATTCCAACCTGCATTCTCTCTAGCAATATGTACTCTAATCGTTCTGAGACAATCGTTCTAGGTAAGGCTGTGAGAGATACACTGGCCCAACAAAACAAGAAGGCAGTAGTCGTAGTAGTCTCAAGTCTCTCTAATCGTATGTTTACAGAACACATAGACCCTAAAGAGGACAGAATCCACTCTCAGAAAGATGATGACTGGAATCGTAAGATTTTGGAGTTCTTCGATGATGGAAGATTAGA
>DAMG01000069.1 GCA_002497025.1 Euryarchaeota archaeon UBA126 | reverse complement strand
TCGAATCTCCCCTGCCGCGCCACCTGAAGTAAGGAGAGGTTTCATGCTTTGATAGGCCTCCTCAGAGGCTATGAGCGTAGCCAGCTGGTTGACTACCGGCCTTGCCGGTTTAGCGATTATCGGGCTATTGATTCTACTCCTGATATGGATTAGGGTTCGGAGATTACGGCCTTCAAATGACCGTTCATGGGTGAATGATAATTCACGTAATTCGACCATAGATTTCGAAGGAGACATTGCTAAAATCAAGAATATTCGAGACTTCAACTGGCGTACTACTAGAGATTATGATGAGAAGTGGATCGATGAAGAATATGACCTAAGCAAGGTAGATTCTATCTGGTTAATGTTGGAATATTTTGACCCTAGACACAGACAAATGGCCCATACAATTCTATCATTTCAATTTGAAGATGGGCGACGTCTAGCCTGTTCCATAGAAGTTAGAAGGGAACAAGGTGAGAAATATCACCCTGTGAAAGGGCTGTTTCGTGAATATGAATTAATCTATGTGTGGGCTACGGAAAGAGACGTGATTGGAGTTCGTACTCGATGCAGAAAATACTCAGTAACCCATCTATTCAAAGCAGTGGTTTTGGGTCCAGGAAATGAGAGAAGAATGCTTGAATCTTACTTGAAAAGGACCAACGATCTGGCAAATAATCCTGAATGGTATAACACCATCACCAATACCTGTACTACAAATATCGTTAGACATGTAAACGAAGTCTATCCAAAACGTGTACCGAGAGCTATTTCTATATTGATGCCGGGGCTTAGTCCAAAGATGCTGGAACGTGCAAATTTGATTGAGATGAGCGGTACTCTGGAGGAAACATTGGCCGCCTGTGAAATCGATCAAAAAGCAAAGGAATGGAATGGCGAGGATGATTTTGGAGACGTCATCAGAGCCTAGATTTGTTTGATAAAAATTCTCTATTGCACATCGCTGGGTTGAATTGTCGAGCCTCGATGAGAGGTTGTGCTAAGCATACCTGAGATGCGGCTTTCGGGCTCTCATGAGTGGAGTTTACCTCCATCAAAAAGTCACATAATTCGATGGTTGGCTATGATTTCACAGAGTAATTCTAGTTGTTTAATCCGGTTCAATGAATCTCCTGGAGCAGATGCGGAATCGATGTCAAAGTGTCTTCAGGAGATGGGAATAAATATTCATCATAAGGAAGACGGTTGGCTTGTCGAACCTCCAAAACAGGGCCTGAGTGCACCGAATATAATTCTAAATTGTGGCAATTCGGGGACCTCTGCGAGAGTCCTCAGTGCCCTTGTGGCAACTATGGGTGAAAAAATCAAATTAGATGGAGATGAATCATTAAGAACTAGAAGTAGTAGTCTTGGAAAGGTCTTGAGAGATTTACAAGTAGATGTCGATAGTGATTCATTGCCCGTAACTGTAAATGGAAAAATGAAAGGTAGCACTACCGTAGATCTAAGCCAATCAAGCCAGCCATTAACTGCATTGATTTTGGCTTCCCCAAGTCTTGGGGAAGCGATTGAGATACATGTCGAGGGAGATGCTGTCAGCAGAGGATATCTTGGCTTGACTTTCGATATTGCTCGGAGTTGTGGCTGTCCAATAGAAATGAGCTCTCAATTAATCCTTCAACCTTGGAGTGTTAATCCACCCAATGAAATCGATATCCCACCTGAGTTGAGCCTATTCCCAATGGCCATTCTACTGGAACTTCTCCACGATGGATTGCACTTACAAACCGAATTGGCAACATATGACCCACTGCTATTAATGGCATTTGATGCAATCGACAGGGCAAATGGAGGTGAAGTCGATTTGAGAGATGCGAGCGATTTAGTTACACCGGCCGCGGTTTGGATGGCTTTAGGAAAGGGGGGGAATATAACCGGAATTCCGCATGCTCGAGGAAAGGAATCTGATAGAATTCTGCGCACCGTGGAACTTTTGCAGTCATTCGGGATGAAAGCAGAGGAGACTGATGATGGTCTTGTGATTCCTGGAAGACAGACGCCTAATTCTCCAAATGAGCCGATTCAAACCCACATGGACCATAGATTAGCGATGGTTGCAATGATTCTTGCAAGCAAGGTTGGAGGTGAGGTTGTTGATGCGGAGATTTGTGAAGTTTCACACCCGGGATTTATTCAGCAATTACTTGGCTTATCTCAACCATGACGACCGAAATGACGATCTAAGTGTTTCATTGTTAATCGGAGTACTGTCGGCCTGCCATGCACGCAAGCCCAAGGGTTTGGAACGGTTCGCATATCCTGTAACAATCTCCTCATTTGAGCAAGGTTCAACTTTTCATTTGCCTTGACGGAACCTCGACAAGACCGCATAAATGCAATATGGTCACGGAGATTTGTGACAGCATCAAATTCCTCAGTTCCATCTGGAGTACTTACTAATTCGATGAGTAAATCTTGGAGGAATTCTTCTAAAGATTCGTTTCCAACTAAAATCTCCGGTACTCGGGTAATTTGTAGTGAGCCATTGTGTGCTTCAAATGCGATACCCAAACTCTCCAATGTCGACTGCCTAGCAATAGCTGCAGCCTTCTGCCTTGCACCAACAGAGAGAGAAATTGGATTTAGTAAATCTTGACCATCCCAACTAACCATTTGTTCACGTAATCGCTCATAACGAATTCGTTCGTGCAAAGCGTGTTGATCTACAATGAATAACTCATCTTGGCCCTCAGCTAATATGTAGGAATCGGACAACTGTGCTAATGGAGTCATCTCTGGAAGTTCTGGTATAACCGCCGCCTTTGGGATTGGTTCATCAAGTGGAGAAGTTGATTTACCAATCGCGTGTCTGTGTAATTCTCTTTCCTCTGAGGATAGAGAAGGTGTTGTCGGTTCGGAGTCCATACCAGGTAGAGTATCTTGTTCAGTGATGTATTCGGAAGTAGATTTGGATTGAACCCGTGCGGTTGTTTCTACAGAAGAACGAATACTAGAAAATCGAGTCTGCACCGTTTGATTCTCACTAGCAGCGCTAGCCCATTCGGGTAGACTCGTTGCTGGTGATTCAGGAGGGATTGGCCCAGCTCTCTCTGAGATACCTTCCAGAACTGTATCTTCACTAGCTTCTGGCCTAGTTGCGATTTGCGAAAGCGTGTGTTTTATCGAACGCTCAAGCCGCTCTAATACACGCCAGGAATTCTTCAGCCTTACCTCTCTTTTTGTAGGATGAACATTGACATCCACCTCATCCGCGGGCAGACTTAGCAATAGAACACCAATTGGATGTCTTCCCACCATTAACCGAGTATGGTAGCCGCGTCTTACTGATTGAAGGAAAGGGCCAGGGGATACTGGCCTTCCGTTTACTAGAATGTGAACATCATCCGCTCTGCTTCTGTTGAGCCCTGGTGGTGATATCCAACCAGTCCATTTCTCACCTCCTGGTGCGTCGCTATCGGCTTGTGAGGAGGTAAGTGGAATCAACTCTGAAGAGGTTGAACCGAACAAATCGTACAATCGGTCCTCGGCTGATTCGGTTGGAGGACAGTCCAACACCTTCCTGCCATCTACCTCGATTAATATGCCAGCATTGGGTTCAGCTAATGCCATTTGCACACCTACATCAACAATGGCAGCGGTTTCTGTTGAAGGACGGCGTTGAAATGAAAGACGTGCTGGAACTTTGGCAAATAGGCTGAGAACATCAATACGAGTACCAGGTGCAATGCCTGCTGCCTCTACGTCTCCAACAATACCGTTATCGACGCGGATTTGAACACCATCTCCGTCTCCTATTCTACTCGCAACTACAAGTTCACTAACGGCTCCGATTGAAGCCAAAGCCTCTCCTCGAAAACCCTTGGTTTCAATGCTACTAAGGTCGTCTGGACTCGATAATTTACTGGTTGCGTGGCGAGTTATCGCCAGTGATAATTCGTCTTTGGGAATACCATGGCCATCATCGATAACTGTGATCCTATCGAATCCACCTCTCTCAATTTCAACCCGAACTCTATTGGCACCGGCATCGATTGAATTTTCTACGAGTTCCTTAACCACTTGAGCCGGCCTTTCAACAACCTCACCAGCTGCTATTTTTCCAATGGTTAACTCATCCAGTTGCTTGATTGAGACTCTATCAGGCTTCTCTAAAGATGCCACAATTACTCCTCCAAATGTTTTCCATCAAGTGTGTTATTCAGTGCTGCTCTCATTGCATAGAGTGCCTCTAATGCCTCTCGAGGAGTAAGTGTGTCTGGGTCGAGTGATTCTAGCCTCTCTGCTATTTCACGCAATACTGGGTCTTCTTGGACTACTATTTCCTTAGTCGGTTCTTCATTCAAAATTGGTTGATTGGTAGCCGGTGGTTTGTCTCCATTACCCAGCATCCAACCGTATATACTAGACTGACCCGATTCCCTGGTATCG
Source organism: Euryarchaeota archaeon UBA126 (assembly GCA_002497025.1). Taxonomy (GTDB): domain Archaea; phylum Thermoplasmatota; class Poseidoniia; order Poseidoniales; family Thalassarchaeaceae; genus MGIIb-O1. The sequence goes on along the minus strand of DAMG01000069.1, from coordinate 1,421 downwards.
GGTGTTCCCTCGCTACCTGCTCGAGCACCCTGAGCTTGTCCTTCAAGGAATATAAGCAAGTCGCGTGCTCTTTCAACAACCCCGCTAGGAAGGCCTGCCAAAGCCGCCACTTGTACACCATATGAATCGTCACAAGGTCCTTCGGAGACTGTGTGTAAGAATCGAATTTCTCCCTTGACGTCAGCGACCTGAACATGGATATTTACCAATCCTTCAACCTCATTAGCCAAGCCAACAAGCTGATGGTAGTGAGTGGCAAACAGAGTCCTTGCAGCAACTCTGGTGGAAATATCTTCAGTAACCGACCAAGCGATTGCTAGACCATCGAAAGTTGAGGTACCTCGTCCGACCTCGTCGAGTAGTATCAGACTTCGAGGTGTCGCTCTTCGTAGAATATGAGCAACCTCAATCATTTCCATCATGAATGTCGAACGACCTCGTCGCAAATCATCGTGAGCCCCGACTCTAGTGAATACTCTGTCAACAATACCAATTCTTGCCTTTTCAGCAGGTACAAATGATCCGGCCTGAGCAAGAATTGTAATTAGTGCTGTTTGTCGAAGATATGTCGACTTACCACCCATATTTGGGCCAGTTAAGAGGAGGAATTTTCTACGCTTGTCAAAGCTTATGTCGTTCGGTACAAAACGCCCATCACCCTCCAATACTGGATGACGGCCTGCTACAATTTCCATTGTCGAATCATGTTTGATATCTGGTCGATTCCAAGAGTGCTTTCTAGCGTGTTTGGCGAATGCTGACAGAACGTCAGCAGAGGCAACCTTTCGTCCCAATTCACTAAGTTTAGATGCATTTGATGCAACCTCCTTACGGAGTCCAAGAAATAATTCGTGTTCTAGGGCCTTAGATCTATCATCTGCTGTTAAAATGACATCTTCCCATTCCTTCAATTCCTCTGTAGTAAATCTCTCTGCATTGGTCATTGTTTGCCTTCGACGGTACTCATCAGGAATCTTGTCTAAATGAGACTTAGTGACTTCAATGAAGAATCCAAACTGACGATTCTGCTTGACTTTGAGGCTTGGAATATCGAGTCTTTCACGCTCCCTAGATTCAAATCCCTTTAGCCAATCTGTACCCTCTCCGGTCTTCTGACGTAGGTCATCCAGTTGCTCATTTACGCCGTCTTGGAAAATACCACCATCTCGAATTGTCATCGGAGGCTCTTCAACAACCCTGGATGCAATATGATGCATTAGAGGATCAAGATCTGACAATCCCTCTCCACATTGATGCAGTAATTCAGAATCTCCTTCAGAAAGTAATCCCTGGAGTCGTGGCATTCTCTCCAAACAATCTGCGACTGCAACTAAGTCTCTCGCGTTGGCCCTACCATAGGCCAAGCGAGTAGAGAGACGTTCTAAGTCGCGCATCGACTTAAGCGACTCACGAATATTGTC